>CAYLPD010000044.1:0-2461 GCA_964385515.1 uncultured Bdellovibrionales bacterium | reverse complement strand
CCTTCTCAATTTTTCTAGTTCAATTTCTTCCAATCAAATTTCCAGGGGTCGGTCTGGCGACTGGGGGCAGTAGGAGCCAAGGCTTAATTCAGGTTCTCCATTTTAGTTATACCTCCTTTTAAGTTTTCCCGTTTGATTCGATCTGAGATGAGTAAGACTTCGCTTGTGTCATACTACCCCCCGGTCATATACTAGTCGATATAGACAGACTTACCGAGGTTCTCGCCCGTGTTGGCCGCCGTTACATTCACACTGAAGGCTTCACCGGGATTGAGAACGATCTGGCCGGTTATCGTGGTAATAGCGGTCAGGATCAGGCTGAAACTGCTCCAAACTTAGAAGGAATCTTGAAAAAGCAATGGCCACGATATGCCTATTATGCAATAAAAAATCCATACGCTTATAGAGTATTAATCTAATGCTTCCATTCCAAATCAATAGACGCTTCTTAGCGAATTACCTTGTCGAAAGTTGTCAACTGCTGATCCACAGGCACTTCTGAATATTTGCCTACCCTTCTCTTCTAGCGGCGGCAACTTTTTACTCGGAGTGAAAAGCATTATACTCTTGATGCCCTGATTCATGTCTGATAGGTATTCATCAGCATGAAAGCAGTCCTTCTTATTAAGATAGACCATGGCCGTAAGGTAATCCTTCCCCATATTGAAGAGCACGTTCTTTGGTCTCCGAGAGGAATCAATACCCTTTAATTCATCAAGTGCTTCTGGATATTTCTTCTGGAAAAAGAGAACGTGGGCATACCTCAACTTATCATCCACCGAAGCATTATCATCCCTGGCCTTCTCCCTATATCGCTGGAGAGCTTCTTCTTCAAATCCTTTTTTCGTAGCTGACGGCAGATACGGATCCGCATAAGAGAGCGGTTTTAGCTCCTTTTCTTTCGCTACACCTGTCGGAACTGCAACAAAATAACGCCCTCGAAGATAGACCGGCTGCCAGTCTTCTGAATTAAAGAGCGGCTGAAAGACTGGTCCAAGCGATAAATCACCAACGATGACATCTACATCGTACTTTCCTAAAAGATTCTCTAGCTTCATTTCCCCAACCGACTGGTAGAAATCTTGATAAATGGTCGTTCCTTTATAGAGCTCATCCCTCGTGTCCGCATAAACCTTACCCTCCGGATAAAGGTTGTAGCTCAGGTACCCACCGTCTTGAGGCTGGTTAAGGATATTGCCCTTGAGCCCATGCTCCTGGACAAAGGAAATCAGATCAAATGGATATCCCTCAGGCCGTGCAAGTCGAGGGAAATCGAGATAGAGACTGATGAGGATCGAGAGGGAAGCAAGACCAAGAAGCAGACGAAGGAAGGTCCGCCGGGTCTGTTCTGACAGGGCCAGTATTAGCGAGGCCACAAGCGGCATAATTACAATGCACGCCAGTGCAAATTGTCGAAAAGCATAGAGAGGTACAATTATACCCGTCGCCAAAATTGCCTCAAATTTAAATCGAGTGATTTTCTTCCTAGCCTTGATCACCAACGTCGCAAGAAAAGCTGCTATGAGAAAGTAGATGAGGATGTGGTACTGAACTGAGAGCATGTAGCTATAGGGGGCATTGGAGAGCAGCTTTATCACGCCGTACCATTCCATTTCCGTTTTTGTCATCTCGTGGATGTAAAACAGATAGAACAGACTTTTAAAGCCATAACCGTTAAGGCAGGAAAGGACAATGGCCACTACGCTTGTAACATAAAAAGATACCTGTGCTCGTGCAATCGTGAACCGATCAAGTAGGAACTGCTTCGCCACAAAAAGACATACGAGCGAAACTCCTACAATGACTCCCGCACCATAAAAATTAGCCCAGACGAAAATAACTACTGGGGAGAGATAAACAAGGCGAGAATATCTCTCACGTGCCTGTTCTATGAGAAAAAGCATGAGAAAAAATGGATAAACCAAAATTTCTGGCCGACTCGGCCACCGGAGAGAAAATACGCCTGCAGCCAGCAGCACCAACGGCAGCACGACAGAATCGGGAAACTTATATCCCTTGAGCCAAGTATAGAGGAGAAAGAGCGTCAGCACGGCCAAAGCGGCTACAAAAACGCTCGTACCGAGCGGTCCGATGGTTATATCAAGGAGGTAAAATGTCACACTGGAAAGCCAGCTATGCCCCACCCATTCTTCCCCATTTGCAGTGAACGTATAAGTATCGAAATGAGGGAGGTGATGGGTTGTCAAGATATCCTTTCCGGCGTTCAGATGATGATAGTAGTCGCCATCCCCGCCAACCGGATGAAGAAAAAATACTCCGAGGGCTATGAAGAAAATCCCGAAAAACAATCTCCGATACTTCCCATTCAGCAAATCCAAGAGTTTTACAGTCATCACGACCATTATAACAGGCTCAAAAAGGACTCCCGTGGGAGAATCTTTTCAGATTTTTCTAGTTCAATTTCTTCCAATCAAATTTCCAGGGGTCGGTCTTGCGACTG
>CAYLPD010000043.1:0-3343 GCA_964385515.1 uncultured Bdellovibrionales bacterium | reverse complement strand
TGCAAAGCCTTTTTGAGGAGGGGGTGTGATGCGAAGGTCGGGTCCTCCTTGAGAATCTTTGTTGCTTTCTCTCGCGCGATTTGGATGAGTCTCATATTGGAGAGATGTTCCATGGCGATATCAGGGAGGCCAGACTGACGCGTCCCGAGAAAGGCACCGGGGCCACGCAGTTTCAAGTCGACCTCGGCTAGCTCGAAGCCGCTGGTGGTTTTCTCTAGCGCTTGGAGCCTTGCGCTTTCGGGACTTTTGCCATCGCTGGGGAAGAGGAAGCAGTAACTCTGGTCGCTCCCGCGTCCGACGCGACCACGGAATTGATGCAGTTGTGAAAGACCAAAGCGCTCGGCGCCTTCGATGAGCATGACGGTTGCATTGGGGATATCAATGCCGACTTCGACGACGGCGGTTGCGACGAGGATGTCGAGTTTTCGCTCTTTGAAGTTGCGCATGATGACTTCTTTTTCTTTGGACTTCATTCGTCCATGGAGGAGACCAAGTGAATGCAGGGGAAAGACTTCTTTTGCCAGGCGATCATGTTCGGACGTGGCGGCTCGGACTTCCTCCATAGCTTTGCTCGTCTCAACCAGCGGGAGGATGACGAAGGCTTGGTGGCCTTTTTCCAGCTCCTGCTTGATAAAAGCATAGACTTTTTTCCGGGCAGTATCAGAAGTGGCGACACGAGTGATGATCGGCTGACGACCGCGCGGCATTTCATCGAGAAGGGAAAGGTCAAGATTGCCGAAGAGAGTAAGGGCGAGCGTCCGCGGGATCGGTGTGGCTGTCATGGTGAGGAAATGCGGAACGACCGCATCGGATCCATCCTCGCTCACAAAGGCCTGTTCCTGGAGTTTGGCACGTTGGGCGACGCCGAACCGATGTTGTTCATCGACGACAATGAGAGCTAGTGAGCGGAAACGGACCCTATCTTCAAGGATGGCGTGTGTGCCGATGACGATATCTGGGATACCGGCAGCGATGGCTTTTACGAGTGCTCCACGATTGATTGGTCTCCCTGAGAGGGTCGAGAGACTGCCGGTGAGGAGAGCAACGTTTTTCCCAAGTGGTGCAAAGATGCGTTCGAATGTCCTGGCGTGCTGCGTGGCGAGCACCTCAGTCGGGGCGAGGAGCGCGGACTGATAGCCACTCTCGGCGGCGGCATACATCGCTGTCATCGCGACGGCGGTTTTGCCGCTTCCGACGTCACCGCTTAGGAGGCGGTTCATGGGATGTGTTTGGTGGAGATCAGCGAGAATCTGGCGAATGGCTTTTTCTTGCGCGGGGGTGAGCGCGAAACCGAGAGTGCTGAGCAAGGTTTGTCGGGCAATGGGAGTGAGGGCGATGCTTACAGCTTGACCCTTGGCGGCAGTCGCCCGGACGGCGAGACTTTTCAGTTGAAGGAAAAACATCTCCTCAAAGGCGAAGCGTTTCTCGGCGAGAAGAACCTGCTTTTCGGATTTTGGGAAATGAAGATAGGCGAGCGCTGTACGGAGATCAGGGAGATGGAGATCAGTGAGGACAGTGGCATCGATCGGGTCGGGAATAGTCCCCAGTTTCTCGAATATGGTCGCGATTTGCCAGCGGAGGAACTTTGAGGTGAGACCGGTCGTTTCGGGGTAGACCGGGACGAGGCGGCCAGTGTGTGTCGCAGCGCGTTCTGCACGTTCGAAAGCCGGGGATTGCATGACAAGCCCATCTCGGTCTCGCACGATCTTACCAGAGAGGCGGACGGATTGGCTCTCTTTTAGCACTGTTTGGACGAAACGCTGATTGAACCAGATGGCGCGAAGTGTTCCAGTCCGGTCCTCTACGACAGCTTCGGTGAGGAGAAGTTTTTTCTTCCAGGTCTTGCCGGCAGTGAGTTTGGTGATGACACCTTCGACGGTGACTTTGACGTTGGGCGTGAGCGCGGCGATCGGGGTTATGACCGAGTAGTCCTCATAGCGGTGGGGGAAATGGTAGAAGAGGTCGCGGACCGTCTCGATGCCGAGGCGTTTCAGAGCGTACCAGTGAGCCTTTTTGATCGTCGGAAAAGTGTCGAGTCGGGTTGAGAAATCAGGCATAATTATGGGTCAGTGGCTCCAGAGCCTATCTCAAAAATAGCTTTCAGACGGTTTTTCTGCAATTTCGTGCGAAACACCTGAAGAGCGATGAGGAATAATATCATTATTCTGACGAGCTCTGAAAGTGTTGCAGCCGAAATTCTGGGAAACCCAGTCAGAGGTATTTTTGAGATAGGCTACGATAGCGTATGAAAAAAGAACCCCGGAGCGCAGTGCGCCCAGGGGTAGAGTTCTCGGCGTACGACCGAGAGGGGAGGTAGAGGGTGATGAATTAGCGACGCTGTGTTTGCTGCCCGCCTCGGTGCTGGTGGGTACACCTCGGAGTGGGAGAGTGCTGCGCGTGATCCGTACCTCGTGCAGAGAACATGAAGTCTGCGTATCCCTCGATCCCAACTTTCCCGAAGAAGTCTAGCAGATCATTTTCTGTGGCACAGACGCTGGTTGAGGTCGTTCGGACCGTCACCTCTTGACCTTCGATACTTATGCTAAACGTTGGCTTTAGCGACCACGATGGCCTGTCGTCAGCAAAAGCCTTCACTTTCTGCATGAGATCATTGAGGGCACGCTTATCAAGTATGTCATCCAGCATAAATACCACCGCTGGCACATTGAACCTATCGAACGCCCTTACTATACTGGCAACTTTCATTTCTTTCTCCCAAGAATTGTGAAATTTCCTCTACAGCCCTTCCTTTATATTTTTAAACAACGTTCGTAGGGTAACGGATTAACGACTCTTTGTCAAGATGCTGATAGAATAAAAAAAACGCCGCAGAGTACCGTGGTAACTCTGGGCGAAAACGGACAACAATCTCACTATCAGCTTTAAATTTCAATGCCGGAGCAGGGGCATCCGCTGGACCACTATAGGTGGACCGGCATCGCCTTCGGTACTACTAATCGGGCATTGGCCGGGACCCATGAAGGGCAGATCGCCGTCATTCAGAACACAGCCGAAGTGTCGAGCTGCCCTCTTGTATGCGGCGTCATCGAGAGCCTGGTCGGACGTCGGGGTGAGGAGCACGATAGCTCCATCGAAGTCTGGCTCGAAAACAGGTCCCTTTTCATTGAGGACATAAGCCCCGAGCGCACCGAGGAGGAATGCCTGCTCTTTCGGTCCTAGTGGCCGTGTGTAGTGAATGTGGAGCGCCAGTGTTCCGGCGCCTTGGTACTGTAGGCCGGAATGACGTACAGTAGGGAGCATGGAAATCATGACAGTCTCCTGGTTGAGGGTGGGGGTGGCGAACACATGTTTTTGTTGTTAACGAGCGCCATCACTATAGCCG
>CAYLPD010000042.1:2350-3623 GCA_964385515.1 uncultured Bdellovibrionales bacterium | reverse complement strand
GATCTCCGACTGAAACTCGCGTATGAGGAACGTCTCCTCATGGCACGCTTTTCAGGGTATGTGGCCTATATGGCTCGGACGAAGCGACTCATTCCATGGGTGTATTGAAAATAAGAGTCGTTGTGTCCTGATTCGATACACTATCCCCGAGAGTGGTAAAATAAATCAGACAAACTGGAATGAACAAAATTATTTCTCATCTGTCAGGCTGGAAATATCGACACTTGGTGAAGCCGATTCTGTTTCGTTATCCGCCAGACGATATTCATGAGCTTTTCTTGTCGATCGGAAAGCATCTGGGTCGCTTTCGATTGGTCCGGTGGTGCTTTGCTGCGATGTGGCGTTATGATGATCCGAAGTTAGAGCAAACGCTTCTCGGTCTCCGGTTCCGGAATCCAATTGGGCTCTCGGCTGGTTTTGATTATCGTGCTGATCTGGTTGATATTCTCCCAAGTCTCGGTTTTGGTTTCCATTCTATTGGGACGCTCACGGCTCAGCCGTACGGTGGCAATCCGCGCCCGATGATGCAGCGACTGCCGAAATCTCGTTCGCTGCTCGTGAATAAAGGCTTCAAAAATGATGGTGTAGCCGTGACGTTGGCCAAATTGCAGATGGCTGCGCCACTCGGAGCTATTCGTGGGGTGAGTATCGGTTCAACCAATCGGGCATACTTGGATTTTGCGGAGATGGTTGAGGATGTGGTAAGTGGCTTTCAAGCGGCAGAAACTTGCTCCCGTTTTGACTACTATGAATTGAATATCAGTTGTCCCAATCTGCGAAATCTGGAAAATCTGAAAGAGCAACTTGCTTCACCCTCTGGATTGAAGACACTGCTCACGCGACTCCAATGCCTCGAGTTACGTCGCCCGGTTTTTATCAAGTTGCCGCTTGAGCAGCGCGAGGATGAGATGCGAGATCTTCTCGAAGCTGCCCGACCGTTTGCCTTTGTTAAAGGACTTATTCTTGCTAATTTGGCCAAGGATCGATTGAACCCGGCATTTCATCCAGAAGAGATTGCGCGTGCCGGGCAGGGAAATTTTAGCGGCAAACCAACTCAGGCACGCTCGAACGCGCTGCTTCGGTATGCGTATCGCCATTATCACGATCGTTTCATCCTCGTGGGTGTGGGTGGCGTCTTTTCAGCGGAGGATGCGTATATGAAGATCCTCTATGGTGCCTCGCTCGTGCAGCTCATTACGGGAATGATTTATATGGGACCACAGGAAATTGGCGCGATGAATGCGGGGATCGCGGCGAGGCTCAAACGAGATGG
>CAYLPD010000042.1:0-2250 GCA_964385515.1 uncultured Bdellovibrionales bacterium | reverse complement strand
GATTTATTCTGACTGATTGTATGCAGAGTCTCTTGCTTCATTGCTGTTGTGCACCTTGCGGAATTGCGGTGATTGATGAATTGCGGGCGATGTATGTACTGACAGTTTTCTTTTACAATCCCAATATTGATCCCGAAGCTGAGTATCAGCACCGCAAGAGGGAAGTGGTTCGAGTGTGCGAAGAGTGGCAGGTACCTATGATTGACGGTGACTATGAACCAGCTGTGTGGGCTGAGGCTATTCGTGGCCGTGAAGCTGAACCGGAAGGCGGATTGCGTTGCCGTGCATGTATCGGAATGCGGCTACAACGGACGGCGGAAGAAGCTCAGAGACGAGGAATGGAGCTGTTTGGGACGACACTTACTATGGGACGACGCAAGAAGGCGAGCCTCATCTTTCCTTTGGCTGAAGCTGCTGGGATGACCAGGGGAGTGAAATTTCTCGCCGAGGACTGGAAGAAAAAAGGTCGCGAGCAACGTGCGCGAGAGTTGGTTGCTGAACGGAATATCTATCGTCAGACCTATTGCGGCTGTCAGTATTCGCGCGATCGTCGCCTTGACCTGGATTGAAAGAAGCAAGTCGGTTCTGGAGTGAGAATGCTAGAATAGTTGTATGCTTTCTCCAGATTCATTCCCTCTCGCTCTCTTCCTTGCCGTCAATGTAGCATCGTTTTTGGTTATGGGTTGGGATAAGCGCCGAGCTCGGCAGACAGGGGCTGAACGGATTCCAGAAGGTACGCTCTTTTGTATGGCAACCCTGTTTGGGGCGGCTGGAGTGCTTTTGGGCATGTTGATATTTCGTCACAAGACGCGGGTATGGTATTTTTTGTTGGGTATCCCGTTTGCTATGCTTCAAAATGTCGTTACTTGGTACACGTTTTTCAACCTCTCCTCGTAATTCCCCAACGCATTTCAAGAGTGGTATACTCCAAAGGTAAATACTCTATCAATCTATGGAGACAGAGAAACTATCCCAATTTGTTGCTGAGCGCATCCGTTCTGGAGCCGGGAAGGATCGGGTGAAGACGGAACTCACTGCGATCGGGTGGACCGAAGATGAAGCAGAAGCAGCCTTTCGATCTGGAGTTATTGCGCTCGGGGCACCGGTTCCAAGTGAAGGGAATCGTCCGATCACATCAAAGCAGGCGGCCACCGTGGATATTGTGATTAACTTTTTCTCGTTCATTCTACTTGGGATTGTTGCGACCGCGCTCGGGATATTGTATTTCCAAATCATCAATGTTTCCTTTCCTGATGCCCTCGATACAATGAATTGGTACGGTTACTCGGCTGTGACGAGTACGATCCATTATTCTATTGCTGCGCTTCTCATCGGCTTTCCGCTCTACTATGTTGCGATGCGGTTTTGGTTTCGTCAGTTTCGCGAAGATGAAGGTCGGATAGAATCAAAACTGTCCAAATGGCTTACCTATCTTGTTCTCTTGGTTGCTGCTGTGACAATCGTGGGTGATCTGATCGCAACTGTTTATACGCTTCTGCAGGGTGAGATTACAGCTCGCTTTCTACTGAAAGCTCTAACGATTCTTGGGATTGCGGGGGCAGTCTTCGGTTTTTACTATCTTGAACGACGACACATCCAGTACCATGCGAATCTTCCACACCGTCTCTTCCTCCTGTTCGGGCGGAGTATTATAGGCGTTATTGCGATTGGTATCGGATTAGGTTTTTGGCTGAGTGGTTCGCCTACAACCGAACGGAACCGCTCGTTTGATCAGACGCGCTCGGAACATCTTGCGAGCCTTTCGAGTTGTATCGAACAGTATGCTTCGAATCTGGGAGCACTTCCGGCATCACTCTCCGAACTCACACGTTCAAGTCAGTACAGTTACTGTCAATCGAACACGACTGACCCTGAAACCGGAAGGGAATATGAGTATCGAGTTGTCACACCATCCAAAGCGCAGGGAGCAGGTCGAGTGGGTGAGTTTGAACTCTGCGCTGAGTTTTCCCTAGCGACCGATGTGAGGGCGGTGCGGAATGGCTATGGTACGAACAGTATCTGGTACGAACATGGCGTTGGGCAAAGCTGCGATACAATGAGTGCTCAATTGCTCGTCCCGAGTAATTCGATAGTCTCGCCGATGAATAATGGGGTTGGGTTCTAGTGTTTCTCGCCTATGCCGCAGCACATCATTCGTTTCATCATTGGTTGCGGCGTTGCTTTCGGTCTTGTGTTTTTACTTTTCGCCGTGATGAGTGCGTTTCACTCTGCTTTTTTACCGCGCCCAGG
>CAYLPD010000041.1:0-3763 GCA_964385515.1 uncultured Bdellovibrionales bacterium | reverse complement strand
AGGATGTGAACTGGGCGGATACGACGACCGAAGTAAAGGACCGATCAGGCAATGCTAATCACGGCAACGCGATCAACATGTCATCCGCCTCGGTCACCCCCGGCCGCATCGGCCAAGCGCTCCAATTTGATGGGGTGGATGATGAGGTCAACTTTGGAGACCCAGTGAGTGGAGTGTTGGATTTCGGGACGAACGATTTCACTGTCTCCTTATGGGTTAAAGTGCCCTTCACTTCAAGTCTTCAATGGGCATCTCTCATTGGTAAGGGATTTTCGACAGCTGCTGTAGCAAATACTTGGGGAGTCGTTCAATCAGGCACTAGCCAAACGACACTCTCATATGAGGATTCCCTCTCAAACGGGTCTTTTAATGTGGATATTACTACCGGAAGCATGTCTCCAGGCTGGCGTCATGTGGTCGTAACTCGATCAGGGACAACACACAAGATTTTTGTCGATGCCACGGAACAGGATAGCGGTGTTGCCACTGCGGCAAATCTTACCAATGCAGATGAACTCGGTGCCAGTAAATGGGGAGATGGTTGGTTCAGAGGATCTCTCGACGACCTCCGCATTTACAACAAAGCCCTTACCCTAGCCGAGATCGAGGGACTCTATCGGATGGGGCGATAGCTACGAAGCGGCAATGTTGCTTGTCCTGATGCTTCAGGTAGAGGCAGTGATTGATTCCATAACTAACCGGCCCGACGGGGCTCGGGGTAGAGTGAGAAAACTACAGACATCGACTTGCTCTTACATATTGCGTATCCTAACCGGGGCGATACAATGGGATTATGAAAATTTCACAAATCTCACAAAGTGCGTTGTTCGGTGTACTTCTTATCAGTGAGCTTCTTTATGGTGTTTCGGCTTATGCCGCGGCGACACTCCCGACATTACCCACATCATTGGTTGATGTTTCGTACTCTGTTCCGACTGGAACGAGCTGCACGGCCACAAACTCCGCGCAATTTACGACGTGTCTGAACAGCGCAGCGCTAAACTCGACCATTGTCTTGACGGCGGGTACAACCTACACGGCACCGGCGGGCGGGTTTGTACTACCAAACAAAACGACGGGAAGTGGCTGGATCTACATCGTCTCCAGCAATCTCGCCGGCATACCGGTGGATGGAACGCGTGCTACGGCCAGCCATGCATCGGCCATGCCGAAGATCACTGCCACCGCCGGGAATGAGACGGCCATCCAAGCGGCGATCGGTGCACACCACTACCGTTTCGTTGGTATTGAGTTTTCGCCAGCAGCAGGACAGTTCAATTACTCCATTGTCAGTATTGGGTCATCCAATACGGTCAACATCGATGCGGCCAATGAGATCCCACACCATATCATTTTTGACCGCTGCTATGTACACGGCAGTTCGATCGGCGCGCGTCGTGGCATACAACTCGATGCCAATCATGGTGCAGTGATCAATAGCACGATTTCCGGAATCTATGATGACGGTTCTGGCACAGGATCAGGCCCGGCAGATTCGCAAGCAATATGGGCATTTAATGCCTACGGTCCGTTTCTGATCCAGAACAACTACCTGGAATCGGGCGGTGAAAATGTCATGTTCGGGGGAAACGACTCTCCGATCAACGGACTGAATCCCTCTGATATTACGATTCGAGGCAATCACTTCTTCAAGCCCATCGCGTGGTATTCCACGAATCCGGAACGACAGATGAAAAACCTACTTGAGTTCAAGCAAGGCGTGAGGGCACTAGTCGAAGGCAACGTCTTTGAGAATAACTTGGCGGGTGCTCAAAACGGCTTTTCGATTCTGTTAACGCCACGCAACCAAGGTGGCAGTAGCTCATGGTCAGCCGTGCAAGACATCACGATTCGGTTCAACAGACTGAAGGGATCAGTGGCACAGGGTATCAATATCCTCGGACGTGATAATGAGGCAGGTACTTCTCAGGAAACCGACCGCATACACATCCATGACAATGAAATCAGGGTTACCGGGGGCGGTATGTTCTTTCAGCAAGTTTCTGAAGGACAGAATATCAGCGTCATACACAATACGTTTGTTGGCGATGGCACGCCCGGCTTCTTGCAGTCTCCATCGCCAAAAATAGATCAGTTCGACTTCCGTTCCAACATCACTCTCGACAATGGAAACGGTTTCCTCGGCGACGGAACAAGCGCGGGAATCTCGACGCTGAATACGCACACAACAAACTACCGCTTCGACTACAATGCTATCGTCCAGTATGCAGGAGGCACATACCCGGTGAACAATTTCTATCCCGGGAACATCGCCGCGGTCGGATTCACGAACTACGCAGGTGGGAATTATCAACTCACTGCAGGCAGTGCGTATCACAATGCCGGTCATGATGGTCTGGACCTCGGCGCGGATTATACCCTATTGAATGCCGCTATTGCCAACACTATAACCGGTGCCGGAGGAAGTTCCGACACCACAGCGCCGGCCGCGCCGACGGGGCTCGGGGTGCAGTGATATGATTGTTCTGGCGCACCTTTACAGATATCATATTTATTGATAATATTGATATTGTAGTATCATATTTATTCATATTTATGAATTTTGTCCAGAGGGATCTGCAGGTGTCGATAGAACAAAGGCTTTTCCAAGGAAAAGTTGTCATTTTGTATGGTGCCCGGCAGGTGGGAAAGACGACACTGGCCAAGAAGATTCTCGAAGAATACGGAGATGCCGGCCGGTATTTCAACTGCGAGGTCGCTTCTGTCCGGCGGGTTCTCGAATCAATTGAGCCCGAGAGAATCAGGGCGTTTTTCGGAGAGATGAGAATCGTGGTATTGGATGAGGCACAAAAGGTACCGCATATCGGACAGATACTGAAAGTGATGGTAGATGCCTATCCGAACCTGCAGATTATTGCGACTGGATCGTCGAGTTTCGATCTGGCTGATCGGGTGTCCGAACCGCTTACTGGAAGGAATTTCACATTTACACTCTTCCCGCTCTCGATCCGTGAAATTTCCGCCGGACGTGGGATCTCTGTCCTTGAGTCGAGGCTGGAACAGCTACTTCGTTTCGGGAGCTACCCGGAAGTTTTTTCCCTCTCCGATGAGCGTGCGAGAGAGCGTCTGGACGAAATCACATCCGACTATTTGTACAAGGACGTGTTGGCGTTCGAGAGAATGAAGAAATCGGAAGTGATCCGTAATCTCCTGGAATTGCTCGCTCTTCAGCTAGGCCAAGAAGTTTCGTATCAGGAACTGGCGCAGCAGCTGGGTATCAACCGAGTGACCGTGCAAAAATATATTGATATCCTGGAGAAATCGTTCGTTGTGTTCCGGTTGCGTGCCTTTTCACGTAATCAGCGGAAGGAGATTTCGAAATCGGTCAAGGTGTACTTTGTCGACCTCGGACTACGGAACAGCATCATCCAGAACTACAATCCGCTCGAATTGCGGAGCGATCGCGGGGCCCTGTGGGAGAATTTCTGCATCGGCGAGAGGCGAAAAATGAACGAACGAAACCGGCATCCTGCGCATACCTATTTTTGGCGGACCTATTCGCAGAAGGAAGTGGATTATGTGGAAGAGTCTAGCGGGGAGATCAGGGGGTATGAATTCAAGTGGAATACGGAGAAAAACTACGTCCCGCCGACAGAGTTTGTGGATGCGTACCGGGCGGTGGTCGAGAAAGTCGATCCGAGCAATTACTGGAAATTTATCGAGCTTGGGTAAAAACGCAAACGGCTTCTCGATGATCTTGTGAGATGCATTCTGACACCACTCCTCCCGCCGCGCCGACGGG
>CAYLPD010000040.1:0-4691 GCA_964385515.1 uncultured Bdellovibrionales bacterium | reverse complement strand
ACCGTGTTGACGTTTCTCGAAAAGTGCTATACTCAGGATGGAAAGCCTTCAGAACGGTCCCGCGAAAAATTGAAACCCACCTGGTATTCAGGGAAATGATTTTTCCGACACTATCATTTTTGGGATTCAGTCGCCCGACCTGCATTGAGGGCTTTTCATTCAAGTGGGCGAATACTGGTTGTCAGTATTTTTTTGAAAAATATCGCATTCCGCCACTAAAACCGTCGGCTATCATAGGCCCAGTGGAGAATCGCCTGTCGTTGCTTCGACCGGCAGGTCAGATCACCCCGTCGGCAATGGGTCACAAGCTGAACGATGTGTCGTCCCATCGCTTTCCAACGTCGGATCTGACGCTCATCCTCACCCGCCATCCGCCGACCCAGATAGTACCGACAATACCACTGAAACCAACCTCGCGGATCATCGGGATGGATCCAGCCCTTCGCCCGCCAAACAGAAAGTGGCTGTGATGCATTCACGCCAAAAGAGTTGAGTGATGGGTCGTGCCGTTCGGAACAAAGCTTCGCCCGGTCGAACCAGCTCGCCGGAAACTCATCCCGACAGTCAGTCATATACTTTCCACCGAAAACCCCGAGTGCCAGCATCTCGGCTGGGGTGAGATCCGGTTTGAAGCCAGCGTGAAAATTCCTGCCAATCGGTTCGGTACAGACATATCGGTACTCTGGCTGCATTTGATCACACACAACGATCTCTCGTATTCTTTTTGACATAAGTTTCTTTCTCTTGCCCTTCGTAACACACCTGGCCCTTTTCAATCAGTCCGAAACACCGTAGGCTATCATGGTACTCATTAACTACTCTCTTCTATGAAGATTCCCTCATCCCCTACCACCGAACACCGTTCCAATCTCGAACGCATCGCACTCGCAGCGCCGCGTTACATTGGTTCACCGCTTTCCTTAATTCTACACTCAATGTTTTTTGTCGGCATCTTTGCCCTCCAATGGATTGGCTACAGCCTCGAAGAGACGATGCTCATCCTCACCACCGTCGTTTCACTCGAAGCAATTTATCTCTCAATCTTCATCCAAATTACCGTAAACCATCAGGCGATGAAGCTCAGTGAAGTGAGCGAAGACGTCGAAGACATCAGCGAGGATGTCGAAGAAATTAGTGAAGATGTCGAGGGTATTTCCGAAGATGTGGAAGAGATCTCAAAAGATCTCGGCGATATTCAGGAAGACGTGAAGGAAATCAGTGAAGAAGTGGAAGATCTCGGTGAAGAAATCGAAAAAGACGATCAAGAGTACACCGCCGATCGATCCCACGATATCCAAAAAATCACGCACATCCAAAACGCCCTCGAAGAACTCCTTCGCGAAGTAAAAGCGATGAAAGACGAACGGTGATCTCCCGTGACTGCCACCGATCTAATTGAGGAAATCTGGATCATGTTCGAAACGAGCGCGCCACGCTGCGTAGCTCACCAAAGCATATGTGACGACAGTGACCTGTAACAGAGCCACCAGTTGGTCGTGATGCATCACCCGACTATCCGTTAACCACAACGTCAGAGCATACGCCACAAGCGGGAAACCAATATCGGAAAGAACATTTGCAGACAACTCACGAATCTTGAGTCGCATTTCAATAATTTCCCAGAGAATTGCGATCACCAACATGAGCATAAACATCGGCATTGCGGGATACGCAAATACCTGAGCGATCATGGCCATGAGCACTCCAAAGAGAAAGTGTGGCACCGACCAATAGTCGATCGAATTACGAAGCCACCGAGTCAACGCGTATTTTCGGAACATACTATTCAGCAAAGTCAGTACGGGAGCGCCATTGAAAGTGAAAGCTAGGTGGTCAGATTCGACGACGATGTTGTCTTCTCGCTTTCGTTCGGCTTTACCGGACAGGTTGAAAATCCCAAAAGCCTATAAAGCCCACAAGTTCCGAGAACACCCGTCGCAAAAATGACGAGGCCGAGCAAGCCCCACCACGACTGGTGATCGTACCCGTACCACATAAGCAATAGTCCAACCAGTGCACGAATGACTCGATCAACCGTTCCAACGTTCCTCGTAAACATAGTTTCAGATTGATAGATTACTGTTTTCAGTATACTCCTTCTCGGCATCATCCACGATTGAGCCAGGTGATAGAGAACTGGAGCACCGTGGCAAAGGAGACCCAGAGAAGGTAGGGCACGTTTACGTAGGTCACCCATGGAGCAAAAGATCGAATAGTCGTGAGCGCCCAAACGAGTGTCATCCAAACAAGAGCAATATCGATCGCCGCCAACCAATTATTCCTCAGACCAAATTGGATTGGTGAAAACGCCACATTGAACACCAGATTCAAAACAAACGGCAGGAATAACATGAATCCGATCCGGCCCCGAAAATAAGCTATTGCGACCGAGATAAAACTGACCGCGATAACAATGTAGAGAACGGTCCAGACCGGACCAAACAGCCACTCGGGCGGCGCCCAAGACGGCTTCACAAGTGTAGCGTACCAATGTGCTTCGACACTCATATGTTTTGCTCTATTTACGGATTGGAAACTAACACCACCCTCACCCGATGCTTGTAACGATTCTCTCTTGGGATGCTCAGCTCATTATTGCTTTCCGCACGAACTCAAAACGCTGAACAAACAACCGATACACTATCACTGGAAAGATTAGGCCAATGCCACAGATGAGCACCAGGTAAAGCGATGCAACATATCCGAAAATAAGTAGGTTGCACAACCAAGCACATAACCCACTTATTTCCCTCAGGTTAGCACGATTACGTTACGGCTCGCCAGAACTTTTCTGCCAGCGTCACCAAGCGACCAACCTGCCCGGCTGAAAGGAAAAGAATGGCACCGTACACCGCAAGATTGATCAACGTGTCATCAGAAAAAAATTTCAGCGCACTCCCCAGGGCCTTGTTCGGGATAAACGGCGTGCCATGAAAGTTGACAGCTGCGTAGATCTCATCGAGGATGAGATGTCCAACATATCCTACCATCATGGCCAAGGCAAGGATAAATGCCTCCATATCAGAAAATGTCCAATGCACCGCCAAGAAAAAGGTTACAAGTCCCGCGAGTATAGCAGCCGGCAGTGAATGAGCCATGCCCCGGTGTCGCGTAAAGCGTTTGAAGAAGTACCCAACAAAAAGATAGATAAAACCAAAGGTCCCAACCGTCCACATCAGTGTTCGCTCCCAAACAAACGGTGTCTCATGCAAAAGCGAGATTCCAACCAACGCTGCTGCAACGAGAGAAAACGACCCAAACGTAACGTGAAATGGTACGCCCGAATCACTATCCATATCCGGCATGATGGAACCAAGCACTGCTACGACAAAGACAATCGCAATAAAGCCGAGTGCATCAGAAAAAGCGAGTGTCGTAAGTCCGATCGCACCGAGAATACCAGAGGCGATACCAAGTGAAATGTGAGAGCGAAAACTGGCCATAGTTATTGCATTCCAATGAGTGAAAGTTTTGCCGTCCGTGAGAGATGCTTCACCTGAGACTCCGCGCGCAGCGCGTTCGATCGGGTCCGGAAGCGTCGCGAATAGACGAGCACGACCGGTCGGCGGGCACGAGTATACTTGGCACCGACTGGCGACGAATTGTGTTCGGCCACGCGGCGTGTGAGATCCGTCGTGATCCCAGTGTAGAGCGTATCATCTGCACAGCGGAGGATATACAGGTGGTACATAGCCATCTATGAGAGTTGCGAAGTACCGAGTCGCCGCAGCGCGCGCCGGCGTTCAAGATAGTCCGGCATCAAACGCTCGACGAGCGACCAAAACCGCGCCGAGTGATCAAACGCGCCGAGATGACAGAGCTCGTGGAGAATGACATAATCGGCGAGTTCTGGCGGCAAGAGCACAATCCGGTAATTGAACGATAGGTTCCCCTGCTTTGAGCAACTCCCCCAACGCGTCTTCTGATTCCGAATGCTAATCGCACCATAAGAAAAACCGTAGATCGAATTGAAATGTGCGAGACGCTCGGCTGCACGCGTGCGCGCCGCCTCCTTGTATCGGACGTATTCACGCTTCCCGCCACGCGACAGCGGATGGATGCCAGTTTCTTTGAGACGCGTGACCGTATGTGTGATCCACTCCGCATGCGTTTTGAGAAAACGCTCGATGAGATGACTACTCACCCACACCGGAGCCGAGACCGCCAATACGCCCCCGGCCGAAACCGAAACACGCAGCCGCCGCGCCGAGAGACTCTTCCGGAGCGTATATTCGTATATGGTCGCGCCGAGAGCAATGGTTCGGTTCATGAGGTTTATATCAATAGATCCGGCTCCCCCACTACCACTGGAAGGGTGCAGGGATAGATGGTTCCTGCCCATTTTAACACTTCTCTCACCTAAGAGTGTATACTGGGAACGTATTTGTAATCGCCCGTCTTATGATAAATCACATGGAGCAGATGCGGCAGGCGCCGCTCGATTTTGGAGATACAGAGCACGTACCAAAGACACCAGTCGATTTCAACGTACTTTCCCACGAAGAAGTGGTCGCCATGCTCTCGAAACTCAATCGTACTGAACTCACAACCGGCTACCAACGTTTCGTCGGCAAAGACCCGATGTTTCGCAATTTGTCCGACGAAGAACTGCGCGCAGGTATCACAAACCCCGAGGCTGAGCTGCGTCGACTCGCCGTGATCGACCTACAGGAAGACCAAGCAGAAAGAAG
>CAYLPD010000039.1:0-4789 GCA_964385515.1 uncultured Bdellovibrionales bacterium | reverse complement strand
CCTAAAAACATGAAGGAGTTTTCACTCCTACACATCCATTATACAGGAGTTTTTCCTCGTTGTCAAAGGGAATTCGAAGCCTAGTCAATGATTCTCCTCATAAAAGTTAAAAACTGGCGGAAGCGATGACGGTCAAAACCTCGGTGTAGTCATTGGCGGCAGGTGTGACCGCCGAGGATTTGGCCTTGAGGAGGAAGGAGCCCCGGCCAGCTGAAACCGGAGCGCTCGCGGTAAAGATTTCACGGATAGTCGTGTCGGCAGTAGCCACATTGTCACCCGTGAGATCGTAGAAAGTGACCTCGGCCAAGCCATTGGTCGCGGTTTCCGTCTGAGCTCCAAATCCTTCATTGAGACTCGAAAGATTCCCCGTGACCGCTCCGATGGTGTAGCCGGCCACCGCACTTTGAAGTCCGGCATTGCTCCCCGCGACATACACTCGCCCGCCGCTTTCACCATTGGTATCAAAGTCTACCCAGATTTTGTCCGTACTCCCGACAACTGATCCGGCCGGGAGACTCCCGAGGTCGATAGCGTACGGAGGATTATTGTCGACGCCCGATGAGGTGCCGGTATCGATATCGAAAGTGAGCCGCGCCCCGACCGTGGCCACACTCGCCGTCGGTCCAAATCCGGTTTCGGTGAATTTCCCCTGCCAGGCTTTGACTTTCACGGTATAGGTGGTACTCGGCGCCAGACCGATGATATTGAAGCCACTCGCGCCACCGAAAGAAGTGTAGGTGCGATAGTCCTCCAGTCCGAGCACACTCCCCACCGTATTGTCGCTCTGCACATAGCGAGTGTCGGTGGCAAAATTGTCTGAGCTGATGGCAATGGCGAAAACCGTGTCGCTCGGATTATTCCCCGTATTGAGTACTAGTTTCAGTTTATTGTAATAATTGGCCGGATTGGTGAAGGTCGGCGCCGGAGGCACATTGGCCTGATTGGTGAATTGCAACCCGGGCCCGAGATCATACGTCGTGCCGTCGAGCGTGGTCGCATTTTGCTCACCAGCGATGCCCTCGATCGCATAGTTCGACGAAGTGCCATTGGCCAGCCCGCCACCCCCGTAACCAAAGTCTTTCAATTGGAAATTTGTGCTTGCCGGAAACGCAAAGAGGAGCGAAGCACCCAGGGGCAACATGAGGGCTCGGCGGAAATACTCTTTCACATGGTCGAAGATACCCATGGCAGAAATGCTAGCAAACATGATTCAGTCCGCTCTAGCGGCCGAGGATGAGGACAAAGGTCGCCGCGACAGCATCCTTGTCTCCAGCCGGAGCTTCTTTGACGACGAGATTCGGATACGTTTTTATGACCTCAGTCTTGAGGACTTGAGCCGCAGCTTCTTGTCCCTTGGCGTGATACAATGTCTGCCCAGTATAATTTCCAAAACTATTCCCAACGGTCGTCTTGGTAAATCCGGCTGTCTTCAATTTTTCAGCATAGGTCCCAGCCACACCTTTGGCTGATCCGCCATTCAACACTTTAAGCGTCAATGTTTGCTTGTCAACAGTCACTGCCGGTTTTTCCTTTGATTCATCTGTCTGAGCTGCTGGACTTTCAGATGCGGGCGAAACAACTCCTGAACTCACCCCCGCAACCTCAGGCCGCGGCAAAGAATCAATCGATGGAATTGATTGCTCGGTTTGAATCCCCTTGAAATACCGGTATCCAACAAAACCAAAAAACCCGGTTGCAGCGATGATGGAGAGAACCAAACAAAACAACAGCAAACCACCGAGAAACGCCTCCTTTGGCTCGCCCTTACCCGGCACAGAGCGCTCCATGCTTTCAACAGGAACGCTCGGAAGCTCCGCTTCATGCGAAACCATCTCTGTTTCAGCTACTGCCTCGTCTTTCCTTTCTTGAACGTTCATAAAAATTGATAGCTTGTTCACTCCACGGGTAATCCCGGCTTTGCAAATGAAGTATTTTTTCCAGTATACCATCTCGCACGCGAACGAACAGTCGCATTTTTCCAAACTTACCTTGACTCTGCTTCAACCGAGAGAAATCTCTGTTCTCCTATTTCGAATAGTCGCATGCTGTCACGAGCAATCCACCGTTTCGATCAACTGTGGCTGCATACCGAGTCCGCACTTTGGCTTTGCCCCACTTTGCGGGATCAGCAGGAATTTCAGCGAGATACGGCTTGAGTGCCGCTCCGAGATCAAGACAGTTCGAGATGGTTATCATGCATTGCGAAGTAGTGATTTCACAACCAAATGAAGCACTCCCGAGTTGCCTGTCCTCAGCATCCAGTCCCGCTGGATACGCGCCGGAATGATCCGCAGCATACTGCCTGAGCGCAACCGTGAGTGCCTGCACATCTTTCAGACGCTCGGCATTCCAATAGGCATCGAGGACAAAACGAACCGCGAGAAAAACCAGGACACAGACACCCGCGACTGCCAACCAAGAGAGCAGTCTTGTCATCCGCTTCGACCAATTCGACGAAGCCCGCATCGCTTGAAGATTGTCCATAGGGAGTTGCAAGTGAAATACAGAGCACTTTCATGCTATCACGAAAAAGACACCTCTTTGGATGTCTCTTTCAGATGTTCAGCTCGGTTGTATACACACAAGCCCCTTCACCCCCGCGAGATCAAATAACTGCTTGCGCGCAGTGAGCACAACGCTTTGCCTCAAGTGGTATTTCACTCAAACATTCCTGACATTTTTTGGTTGTCGGATCAGCCGGTGGTTCTTTGCGAGCCTTGGCGATGAGTACATTCATTGGTTTCACGACAAAGAAGAAGACTGCTCCAGCCACGAGAAGAAACGAAATGAGAGCATTGATAAAGTGTCCATACATGAATTCGCTCCCATTCAACACGAATGATAATCCTCCAAAATCGGGGACTTTGGCCACAGCGGCAATGAGTGGCGTGAGGAGATCACTTACCAAAGCGGAAACAATTGTCCCAAAAGCTCCACCGACTACGACACCGACCGCGAGATCAACGACATTCCCTCTCAGGAGAAATTGCTTAAACTCTTTCAACATAGAACGATTACTTAATAATAATGATTGAGGTCCTTCTTCTCTACTTCCCTTTGGGCAAACTTTCGCATGCTTGTCCGTCTTTGTTGCCATCGAGACGGTTTGTATCACCGCTGACACCACCAGCTTTCAAGAAGAACGCCTGTGCCTCTGACTGAGTCGCAAAATCATCACAGTTGTACTCATCCGTATATTTTCCACCAGCAGCGACGACATTCCCCTCTTTGTCACGCATGACTCGGGTGATCAAATTGCCGGCTGCATCTTTTTGGAGATTCCCTTTTTCATCACGCATAACCTTGGAGTCGGATACGGAGTTGCCAGAGAAAATCGAACCAAGGTCAAAATCATTATTTGAGACTTCAAGTCCAAGCGCCCCCAAGAGCACAACGATAATACCGCCGATAATACCCTTTGCGACCTTTCGCTGTGGTGTGCCACTGTAATCCGTGGCTCGATCCAACACGACTTTTGCTTTCTCCTTCACTTGCTGTGGGATATCTACCATAGAAAAAATATAGTGAATTACAAAAAAAACCTCACCCAATTAGATGGTGAAGTAGAGATAGAGCGCAACCGCCAACAGCACCACAATCACGGCGATTCGTACCTGCTTATTGTTGAATATATCCATATTTGGATTCTACCAGAAATTGCCCTTCTGCCAATATCTCCCCGACATACGAACCCCGTTCCAACATTTCTTTCTGCGGGCGTCATCGGTCTAGAACTTTGAGAAATCAAGCCGTTGAGGGATTTCTTGGAGGTCTTGGCCGACGAGCGAATCGAGGAGGTCGGGTCGCGGTTTTGACGATAAAACGAGACAAATGAGACACAAGACAGGCCATGTATCAAATATAGCAATAAGACAGTCTCCTGTCTTTATCAGTGACAAGAAAAAAGCGCCTAGGTGAGGGTCCTCACAAAGGCGCTGAAACAAAACGAAAAGCCAGTCTACGACTTCGAGTACCGGGTGTAGTAGGCGCAGACTTCCCCGGGTCCGCCACCGACCGGCGTACTGCCATCAACCTTCAGGCAGCCTCGGATGTTGTGCCACTGGTATTTCCAAGCGCTCATCTTGGGGATGTACCAGATAGTGTCCATGTAGTCCTCATCGGTCTTCCCAGGTGGCAGCTCATCTGGTCGGATGGAGCCGTAGCCGATGAGGGTGTAGGCGCCACCGGTCGCAACAGGACTGCTGATGTGGTAGATCACCGTCACATTGGCCCCCGGTGCCACAGGTCCATCATTCCGCACCCAAATGTCCGGCTTGATGCGACTGCCGGTATTGGTAGTACAGCAACCGCTCTCGTCGCGGAACTGGGTGATGACGAGTCTGGGAGCTGGTCTCGGGAGAAGGGTCACCGTCAGGCTGGTACTGTTGTTGGTCTCATCCGTTTCCGGTTGCGATCCCAAATAGTCAGCCGTAAAGGTCAACGTACAGGTTCCCACCACATTCGGCATCTGGACCGGAGTAAGGATCTCCTCCCAGGCCGAAGCGCCAGCGGTCAATGTACTGGCCATCGTACCATCGTCTGTAAGCACAGACGTCAGTCCCCCGTTGCAGGATACCGTGTAGGAACTACGGATGTCGGTCGTGGCGTTGACCGTTCCCGAGTTCCTGACCCAGGCACCAAGCCGAATGAAGTCACCAGCGTAGACGGGTGCTTGGAGCACCGTAAAGCCAGAAACCGTGAGATCGACATTGGGAACGTTCTCGATCTGATTGGCGATACCGTTACCTTTTCAGTTGGTGAAAAGTGTTGTTTTTGGCTAGGCTAAGGG
>CAYLPD010000038.1:0-6095 GCA_964385515.1 uncultured Bdellovibrionales bacterium | reverse complement strand
AAAAAAAAACGGTGGGTGTCAAGGATAGCATACCTGGACCGTTGGATCTGGTCGAGAGGACTCAGTGACTAGACTTTCCGGAGCGGGGCGACACCGAGCATCATTTTCTTCACCCCAGCACGTTTGAAGGCTACTGAAACCAGTGTCCCATCAAGGGCGATGACGAGGCCACTCCCAAATTGTTGGTGTTCCACCATATCCCCCGGTCGCAAATCATTAGCTGGCATTATCGGTGTGCCATCCACTTCAGTATTTTTCACCGGTGCAGTGAAACGACGGATCGGCGCTGCATAATTCTTCCGTTTCGGCTTGGCCAAAGACAAATGCACGCCGTTTGACTCACGTTTTGTAATCAGTGATTCAGGAATCTCTTCGAGGAAGCGCGATGGCGGATTCATCTGGGTCGACCCAAATATCGTCCGCATGTCGGCATGGATGAGATAAGCTTTTTCCTTTGCTCGAGTGAGCGCCACATACATGAGTCGCCGCTCTTCTTCAAGTTCGGCACCAGAAAGAGCACTGCGCGAGTGCGGGAAAATACCCTCTTCCAGTCCAACAATGAAGACGATGGGAAATTCGAGTCCCTTGGCTGAGTGAACGGTCATGAGATGGACCGCATCAGCGCGTTGGTCAATCGTATCTGTATCAGAGGCGAGTGCTACTTCCTCAAGAAAGGAGTGGAGTGCTTCCTGAATCGGAACGCCATCATACTTCTGGGCAACCGAGAAGAGTTCCTGAACGTTTTCCTCACGCGCTTCACCCTCGGGTGTCCCATCACGCAAACTTTCCAAGTACCCACTCTCTCGAGTGATAATATCGAGCAACATTCGAAGTGTCAGTTCTTGCTCATGGAGGAGACTGTCTTGCCAATGAGCGAACAGTTCCATAAAAGCCTCAATCGTTACTATTTTCCGGTCTGGCAAAATCCCTTCTGATTTCAAGATTGGAATGACGGCAAGGAAGTCGATTCCACGCGTGCGCGCTGTATTGGTCCACGCGGCGAGAGTGGTCGGACCGATTCCGCGTTTGGGTTCGTTCACTATCCGCTCAAGGGCAAGGACATCTCGCGGATTCGACAAGAAACGGACATAGGCGACCACATCCTTCACTTCTTTGCGCTGGTAAAATTTCAATCCACCAACAATCCGATACGGAAGCGACTCACGAAGAAGAGACTCTTCGATACTCCGCGACTGGGCATTGGTCCGATACAAGACCGCAAATGAATGGAAGGGGATGTGTTTTTCTCGGACGATTTGCTTGATTTCTCGAGCCACAAAACCAGCCTCGTCTACCTCACTCTCAGCGGGATACAACCCGATCGTGTCGCCAGATACTTTATCGGTCCAGAGTTTTTTATGTCTCTGATTCACGTTGTGGCCAATGACAGCCGTCGCCGCATCAAGGATGATTTGAGTGGATCGATAATTTCGATCGAGCGTGATAACAGCGGCTTCTGGATAATCTGTCTCAAATGAGAGAATATTCCGGATATCAGCCTGTCGCCAGGAATAGATTGACTGATAGTCATCACCGATCACAAAGAGGTTCTTGTATTTTGCAGCGAGAAGCTTGATCAACTGGTATTGGAGCGGGTTCGTATCCTGATACTCGTCCACCATGATGTAACGAAATATTTCTTGGTACCGCTCAAGCACATCTGGATACTCGGACAACAGGCGCACCGTAAGGAGAATGAGATCATCAAAATCAAGTGCATTGGCAGCCATAAGACCGGCTTGATAACGTTCATAGACCTTTCCAACCAGCTCTTCAAAGTAACTCTCTGCCAGACTCACGAAGCGTGTTGCCGAGATCTCTCGGCTCTTCGCATTCGAAATCGCCTCCAAAATTGATCGCGGCTTTACCTGATCTGGATTCATTTCGAGTTCCTTCATCGACCGTTTTACCAATGAGAGCTGCTCATCGGCGTCGACGATGTTAAAATCTTTGCCATAGCCAAGCCGTTCGATATCCCGACGCAGAATGCGAGCCGAGATATTGTGAAATGTCCCGATGAACTGGGGCATCCGATAATGAACGCCGCCAGCCTCATCCACCCGCTCAAGCATATGATTCACTCGTTCACGCATCTCCTGCGCGGCCTTATTGGTGAACGTCACGGCCAAGATGGACTCGGGAGCTACCTGCTTACCAGCCAAAAGATAAACTATCCGATGAGTCAATGTCTTTGTCTTGCCGCTCCCCGCCCCAGCCAAGATCAAAACCGGCCCTTCAACCGTCTCAACAGCCCGTTTCTGTTCTGGATTTAACCCAGTCTCCCAAAATTGCATAGGACTGTATTGTACCACTTCCTCATACTTCGTTATCCTACAGCGCCATCTCCCAAGCGAACTGTGCCACCTGATAGCCCCCCATGCTATAATTGTTCACTATGCAAGAACGACTCCAGAAATTATTTGAACGCATCGAGACCCTCCCGCTCACCCTCGGGTCTTTGGTGACTACATTCACCGCTATTGTCTTTGTTCGTATTGGCATCGAAAACTATCTTGAGTCATTCCCATTTCGCTTTGCTGATCAGTATTTCTCATTCTTTTCCCATCACTTTCTCACGTTCGCGACCATTTTCATTTCAGCACTTCCTCTTGTTGCCTGGTCAGGACAAGTTGATATCCGGAAAGCAGCCAGAGTGCTCATCGTTGGTTTTCCTATCATCTGGACCCCCCCGATATTTGATAAGATAATCTCCCATGGTATTGGCCTCTGGAGCTTCTATAGCTTTGATAGCCTGACCGGATTATTGTATCGCTATATTACCTTCTTCGGCGACAAACCAGACATTGGTATCACCTATGGCGTACGATTTGAAGTCGGCATTGTAGTCTTTTTTATAATGCTCTACTCGTGGATAAAGTCACGTTCCATCATCCGAACAATCCTATCGGGACTTGTTTTCTATACCACTCTCTTTCTTATCGGTGTGCTTCCTTCACTTGTCACCATCCTTCTCCTTGGACCAAGCCAAGGTTTCCTCACCGTCAGTGAATACGATGTCGCTCAACTCATGCTTTCCCCTGCCCCCCTGTTCTTTCTCAATCCGCCTGACCTCACGAGCGTACTGGCAATCAAGATGAGTCTCGTTTATGGTTCCCTCATTGTTCCACTCATCTCGATGGTGTCCTTTCTAAAAGCACGAAATTCGTTCTTGGCGTTCTTCCATAATATTCGTCTCCCGCAACTGTTGTACCATATTGGATTATTCTCAATTGGGGCATCCCTCGTTTTCGTGTACGGCGAGTCAAGCGCACGTAATGATCTTTTTCACATTACAGGGGTCGTCGTCATGATATTGGCAGTCAGTTGTGCCTGGCTGACATCGGTAGTCGTCAATGATTTGCGAGATATTGCCATTGATCGTATTTCAAACCCCCATCGGCCGCTCGTCACTAGTGCCATCGATACCTCAACATACCAGACCATAGGGATACTTCTGTTCGGAGCCTCTATCCTCTTGGCCGGCCTCGTTTCCACCCAGGCTGCACTCCTCCTTGTCCTCTACCAAGCGCTGGCATATCTCTATTCAGCTGACCCACTCAGATTGAAGCGTCTCCCCATTGTCGCCACTGCATTCGCGGCCATGGCGAGCCTCCTCATCCTCTTTATCGGATTCATTGTGTTTTCCACCGAAAAGAATATCTCCGCTCTGCCCAACTCCATCCCCCTCCTGCTCTTTTTCGCCTACCTCACCATCATTCCCATCAAGGACTTCAAAGACATCTCCGGGGATCGTGCTGACGGTGTCGGGACACTGCCGGTGCTTTGGGGTGAAGCCCGTGCCAAACACTTCATCGGTGCAGCCATCTTCACTATCTTTACGCTCAGCCCGTTTATTTTGTCGCTTCACTCCCTGTCTCTTCTTGGTCTTTTCTTCGGGACCGTTGGGTACTGGATCCTACAGTTGTCTTCAGTCGATCATCGCTACTTTTCGTATCGAAAACTGCCCGGCTGGTTTGTCCTCCTCGCCGCAAGCTATGGCGCGTTCCTAGCAACAGCGCTCACAAAATAGGATGCTCCTCACTTTCCCCTTTTGATCTACACCCGTGTTCTATCCCGGGCATTACTCGTCCGACATCAGCTTCGTTTGCAACCGCTCCCAATCTGAGACTGAAAGTGCTTGAGCCCTGATATCACTTCGCAACTCACAACTCTCCAGTATTGACTCAATCTTCTGCTTCTCGAGCTGGAAACTAGATGCAAGATTGTTTGCCAGTGTTTTCCGACGAGCTGCAAAACCAGCCCGCGCAATTCGAAACAGTTTTCTATCTCCCTCAGCATCATAGCGCCGCTTCGGAATGAGCTGCACAACGGCCGAGTCGACCTTCGGTACCGGGTCAAACACCTCTCTTGGAACAAGCAGTGCAATTCGCGCATCACTATAATACTGCACCATAATTGAGAGCAGACTCATTTCACCTGGAGCCGCCGTCATCCGTTCTGCCACTTCTTTTTGAACCATAAGTGTCAAACTCACCGGCTGAATAGGTAATGACAAGAGTGTTCGAACGATCGGCGCCGTAATGTAGTACGGAATATTCGCGACTACCTTATACTGTTGTGATTCATAACCGGCGTGTGTCAGCACCTCCTGCAAGTTCACATCTAAGATATTTCCTTCGAGAATTGATACCCCGCCACTCGCTTCAAAGTGTTCCGTGAGGCGTTCAACAAGCTCGTGGTCAAGTTCCATCGCGAGTACTTGCTTGGCACGACTACTGAGTGCGTCTGTCAACGCGCCAGTCCCAGGACCAATTTCAAATACCTTATCTGCTCGCCCAATCTCAGCCACAGCCAAAATCTGCTCAATAATTCCACTGTCCTGTAAAAAATTTTGCCCGAGTGATTTTTTTGCCTTTACTGACATACGCAGATACAATTGTAGCTATTATGCACGATATTCGCTTTCCGTACTATACAGATATTTCTCCTGGGGCCAATTTCCTCGTTCTCGTCAGTGCCCTACTTCTTAATTATTCCTCGGTCCTCTACCTTTCCACATTACCTCTTCTCGCGACACTCCCCATCGCACTCACCGGCTTCGCGCTCATCCTCTACACCCGGAGTTGGAAACTTGCACTCGTCGCCAGCGTCTTTGCTATCATTGGTGCGGGACAAGAAGCCTTCTTCATCGCCCGCGGACTCTGGCATTATGAGACAACCTCCTTCCTCTCAATCCCACTCTACCTCCCATTTGTGTGGGCCAACATCGCTATTCTCATTGTCGGTTTATTCCAAGGACTGCTCCAATTGAGAACAAAACTACACCTCTATCACGCGCCACCTCGCTTCCTCCAAACATTCCTCGCGACAGGGTCTGCTGCGTTCACAGTAATGTTCGCAATCTATCATTGGGCTGATAGGCCGAGTCAATTGATCGTTCTTTTCCTCTTTATTGACATAGTCTACGTCGCTGTGATGCGCAGTGTCCCCCTGGCGATTGTTGGTTTGATCGCCATGCTTGCCGGTTCAATCGCTGACCTTATCGCAGTCCCACTTGGGATCTGGCATTATCCGTCCGGTGGCTATTTTTCAAATATCCCTGGCTACATATTTCTCGGTTGGGACATCGTTGGCCTCTTTGCCGCTGGACTCTATCTGACGATCGATAGCTGGGATCAAAAGCGCACCCATCAACTCTAGTTCACTATCTCTTCCATCTTCACATTGATAACGCCCGCGCCGATGGAGGCAATCTTCTCGAATGCTACCCTGTCAAGATCGATAATCCGGCCCGGGACAAACGGTCCGCGATCATTGATAACGACAATCACGGACTTGCCATTATCCATGTTGGTCACCCGGACATAACTGCCTTTGGGAAGCCAAGGATTGGCCGCCGCCATGGTTCCGGTCCAGGCATACCACGAGGCCGCTCCACGATGACTCTTTCCCGTCTTCACGTACGTCCCCTGAGTAACAACTTCGGTTACTGGATCCTTCGTTATTTCGGTCGAGAGAGTCTTCCGGTTTACCTCCTTGCCATTATGATAGCTCACACGGTAGTTCGTCGTCCTCACACCATGTTCTCCCTTCTGTTTCACAATTTTCTTCCGCCATGAAAGTTCGGTGTCTTC
>CAYLPD010000037.1:0-6168 GCA_964385515.1 uncultured Bdellovibrionales bacterium | reverse complement strand
GTCGAATGCCTCAAGCTCTGTGCTCAAATCAAGGATGGTAAGTCAGCGATACGGGTTTTCAATAAGCTTCAGCCGCCAGAATTAGATAAGTTGCAAAATTTCGTCCGAAAAGCCAAAGGTTTCACCCGCAGCGAACGGCTGTATCTACACGGCGTACTGCGGCGTCACGCGGCTTATTTCGATGGTTCCCTCGAGACCAAGGTGCAAGCCTTGTATGAGGCGAAGGCATACCGGAAGGGTCTCGCTCTCGTCCGGGAGTGGCTGGGCAAGATAGAGGGGGATGACCGCCTCTCTGCCCGTGAAGGGCTCCTATTATCGCGTCTGGGACGCTACAGGGAGGCAATCGCATCCTTTGACCGGAGCATCGAGATTGATGCCAGTTGCTTCGCGTGGTGGGTATTCCGGGGTGACGCCTATGCGGACTTGGGCGAGTATGATGCCGCCATTCGGGACTACTCCATCTCTTTTTCGCTCGATGAGGATAACTGGGCGGCTTATGACAAATGCGCCCGTGCCCTCTATCTGGCTGGTCAAACAGACAAAGCAATCGAATATGAAGAATATGCCGTAAAAAAAGGCCGTGCACCGGAGGCTATACTTGTCCTCATATCGATGCTCAAGATGACTGGCCAATTAGTAAAGGCTCGCAAATGGGGAAAGATGGGTCTCAAGGAGTTTCCGAAAGATGCCCGTTTCCAAGAAGCACTGGATGAAATTGAGGCTTCCTAAGCGGTTTTTGCCTCTTCGATAGCCATCCCGAGCGATTGCCACTCCTGCAACTCCTTGATAAGATAGTTCCAATTGTGTAGCAAGTAGTCCACCAAATGGTTCATGTTTGGATGGGTGGAAGGTATCCCGGCTTTGTTTTGAGAGGGAGAGATTTATCCTGAGGGGCTGGCACCCTCTCTTTTGATTTTTGACACTGAAATTTTTATCATAATTATTTTCTTGAAAAAAAGTGCCGCGTTCCAGGGGAAGCGGCAGAGTGGGGTGAGCGTGTCACCACGATCTTTGGATGTTTTGGATCGCTGTGATGACCGTGCCTAGACCGGTATAGATCTCTCGCATGTAGGCGGTGCTGAGCTTGACATGGCCTCCCTCAGCAGTTCGGGCATAATCACTCGCCTTCATCATGTACAACGATTCGGCGAGCGCTGGTGTGATCCGGACCTCTCTTTCATGCAACCAGAGTGCCAATTGTTCATAGAACTGAGGGTTCCCTTGGAACTCTCTCAGAAATTCGAGTAGAGTATTGAAGAACGTATCCGCATCCTGGCTCGACTGAGCAGGTGCTGTTTTTGCGTCGAAATAGCGGGCGATCGTTTCTGCAAGGGAGATCGCATTGATTCCGAACAGTGTTGGTGGACTCGTGCCAGAGGAGCTAAATTGTATGGACTGGTCTACTTGGATCGTCACTTCACCCACTACCGAGATAAGCGGGCTTGGTAGTGGTCGACTGCCTTGCCACGTCCCAATCTGATCAGCGGACGAGAGCCAACCGGTTCGGTTGACATAGCACTGGACTGGATCTTGGCCAGGCGGGGTTGGGACGGAAACAAGGTCGAGAGTGGTTGGCGAGAGACCAAAACCGGAGAATCTCAACCCGAGAAAGAACGGACGTCTCGTCTGAACTCCGGGTGTTTGATCTAGACAACAGCGTACGGTGATGAGGCCATCATTCCGAGCCACATCTCCATAGATAATGGCCATTGTCCGACGGATTGCGTTGGGGAAAGAGGACTTGGGAAACCACTGCTCGAATTCCCGCATGGCCACTTGGTACAGCTGTTGATTCAATGCTGTGGTGATCTCCACTATACTCACGGTTTTCTCCTTGCGGTTGGGTTGGCGCAATTGGTAAAGGGCAACATTAGGAACTCTATAGAGTAAACGAGAATATAAAATTTGTCAAGAATCTGAGGTGCTGATTTACCACCCTCATTTCACTGGCAGACAAATGGTTGTGACAGGGCTGGCAGAACCAAATTTCCAGGGTCTGTTCCGGTCGGTGGTGATCACGGGGATTCAGTGGTTACCGGTACGGAGAGCGGCGGCAGTTCGAAGAGCATGTAATCAGCGGATCCCCAGACAACACGGAGCTGATGTCCAGCGAAATCCACAAAACGTTCTACCTTTCCCCGAAGGGCCAATGAACGTTGAGTGGTGAGTTTTGTGAGGAGGGTACGAGAAAAAAACACATACTGGATATCCAATTCACGGAACTTCTCTAACACCCCTTCTGTTCCAAATGTTGTGAGTAAGCAGTCAAAAGTGTCGAGATGCGGGTCATTGTATGTCCGCTGAGTGTGATCATCGAGCGCATAGCGGAGGCGTGAGCCAGTGATATAGACTTTGGGGGCAGCGGGTCGATTGATCGCGCTTTGGATGGTTTTCAGACCGGGGAAGGTTGTTTCGAGGAAATCCAAGGCATTGAGTGTTCCGCCGGCATAGCGCACATGTTCCGGTGTTCCTGCAAATTTCAGTCGCACCACAGTGTTACCGATGAGGCTGATCGCGAGCAAGACGAAGAGGAAGCGAAACAAATAAGGCGAGATCGACTGACTGCGGTTGATGACTAGCGCTGAGAGTAGTGAGGCGAGTGTGACTGCTGGATAACCATACCAAGGAATTCGCTCTGCGAAAATGACCCAGAGCAATCCGTATCCGAAAAAGAAGAACATGAGTTGAACACTGGTAGATCGGAGGCAGTGACGCCAACCTTGGCGCTGCAAACGCCGAGCGCCGAGCCAGAGCCATAAAGGGAGTATTGCGAGAAAGAGGAATCCTATTTCGGTGGCAAATGCGGCAACGGTCAAATTCATGGTGATATCCCATGGCAAGAAGAACCAGTCGGCCATTGGTCCGCGCCCGGCGGTAAAGCGGGTGAAATCATCTTGAGTCCCAGTTGGTTCGCACTTTGCATCGGCGAGCAGGGCTTCAATGTGGTGAGTGAGAGCTGGTGGTGTGGATGGATAGCTTGTCAGGAGATTGTCAGTCCGCCACGGGATGTTTTCCGGATGAGTTGCAGCAGCCAACCAGATCCAGGGAGCGAGCGGCAGGAGCAGGAAAATGACGGTGAGGATGAGCGCACGCGGTGAAAGAGGGAGAGAGTGCCGGGCGGCAAAGAACGCAATACCGATAGCGAGACTCAGCGGCCCTATGAGAAAGAGTGCTGTGAGTTTGAGCGTCATTGCAAATCCGAAAAGAAAGAGCGAAATAAAGAATAGTTCAATTTCTTGAGACTGGAGCCAACGGATAAGTGACCAGAAGAAGAGAATGGTGACCGGGAAGAGCCAGGCATCGGGCTTGGTTTCAAGCAGGGCGAGTGCTGGACTCATCGGGACAGACAGAGCAATGATGGCTGCGACAGTGCCCACTGATACTCCGCCGATCGCTCGGCCGAAAGCGAAGAGCAGAGCGGTGGCCAACAGGAGCCCATACACGCCGAGTGAGAGCGCAAAGAACATCGTCTGGTCCTCGGTCGCGATCCCGAGGCTCGCAGCTGAGAGTTCAAAAGGAAATGGGTTGCCACCAGGCAGCAGGACGTGCCCGAGCTGCATTTGATGAGCGTGGTCCATGTAATACGTCATGTCATCAAATCCGGTGGGTTCGGGCCGAAGTGTTTCAGTGAGGTTGAGGACGATCAGAAAGAGTCCCAAGAATGTAATCCAATACATCGGCTGCCGCACATCGATCGGCCAATGATCCGTTGCGCTACACCAACGGATGAGTGACCAAACATATCGCCATTCTACGAGCATGATGCCGATTGCGCTGATCCAAAGAGCCACAGGTGTCAAAACGCCGAGTGCGCCAAGTGTGACCAGTAGTGTTGCCCAGAGACTCATGCCGACGATTACCTGAAGGAAGAACGTATAGCCAGGTGGTGGCGGTGTTTGAAAAGACAAGCGTTTCAGTACACGGTGTCCTGTTGCCGCAAAGACAATGGTCAGGAAGAGGTAGGTGGTGAGGATACATCCGAGTTTCAGGCTGAATGCGAGGTTTGCGCTCCGCCAGAGCGTGAAAGGGATGAGAGGATCATGACCCGTGAGCGGGCCAATGCCAAAGGCCTGAAAATTGAAGAGTATAAAAGAAAGAGCGGAAACGATGACAAGACTGGCGACCCGGGGGACACGGAGCGTGGGTACGGCTTTCCGGAAACGTGGATAGAGCCATGGGATAGACGAGATGAGGCCGATCCCGAAGAAGAGAGTGAGTGGGAGACTGAGCACAAACCACTGTTCAGGCAATGCAAAGACATGATGGCGTAACCAGACGGCCGTGACGGCAAGAGCAAATCCAACAAAAAGAATAAAAAATGGCGGCATACCGGTTCAGGATTGGGTGGTTGACAAGATGGCACTACCAATGTAGTCTGCTGCTGCCAATCGATTCAATTTTTGGCTTAGTATAGCACATTTCCAACTGATGTTTGAAAACGAAAGAAAGGATGGGTAAGACTATGAAGCAGAATCGCCACTATGGTGACATGCTCGAAACGGGCATGAAGGCGGGGAAGACCGTGTGTGTTGGGATCGATCCAGATATTGACTTGATCCCGAAACGGATTCGAAAGCAAGTGCGGACGATCGACAATCAAATTTTCACGTTCTGTAAGGAAATCATCAATGCCATGCCGGACATCGTACTGGCGTACAAACTGAATATGGCGTTCTATGCTGCACACCAGAACGACGGCTATTCGGCACTGAAAGCACTAATTAGCTACATCCATCTCACCGCGCCCGAGATCCCGGTCATCCTCGATGGCAAGCGCGGCGACATCGGCAACACCAATGTGGGCTATGTCAGTGAAGCCTTTGAATGGTTTGGGGCGGATGCAGTGACGGTTAGTCCCTACCTCGGGAGTGAGTCACTCTCACCGTTCCTCAGACGGCCTGAGAAAGGCATCATTGTCCTGTGCCGGACCTCCAATCCGGAGAGCAACGAATTCCAGGGGAATCAGGTAATCATCGAGGACCCAGAGGAAATCGAAGCCCTCAGTGCATTATCGGGTGCAACTGGCTACGTCACTCAACAGGACGGATGGATACAAGTAGCTCCGTTCTATCAACACGTCGCGTACCGCGTTGCGCGTCACTGGAACCAGCGCGGTAATTGCGGCCTGGTGGTTGGCGCTACCTATCCGAAAGAGCTCGGGCAGGTGCGCCAGATCGTCGGTGACATGCCGCTCCTCATCCCGGGCATCGGGGCCCAGGGCGGCGATGTCGAGGCGACGGTTCAGAACGGCCGGAACTCAGCCGGTAACGGCATGATCATCAATTCGTCCCGCGGCATCATCTATGCCGAGGATCCGCGCACCGAATCGCTTCGTCTCGACGGGCTCATCCGTCAATTCGCAACCGCCTGAAGAGGCACAAGGAGAAACCACATGAGTTCAGCACATGATTTCGTGAAGTACGCGCTTTCGATCGGCGCGATTGAGCTCGTCCCGGAGGGTCGGAAGTTGAAGAGCGGGCGTTTGTCGCCCTACTTCTTCAACTCAGGTCTCTTCAGCAATGCTCAAGCGATCCACCGGCTCGCTCAGGCGTATGTCGAAGCGATCAAGGAAAGCGAGCTCGGCAAGCGCGAGCTCCTGCCGGATGTCATCTTTGGCCCGGCGTACAAGGGAATCACCCTGGCGGCCTTGGTGGCCTTCCTCTTGTCGACCGAGTACGACAACTACAACCCGGGCATCGCCTTCAACCGCAAGGAGGCGAAGGATCACGGCGAGGGTGGCATCCTGATCGGCGCTTCGCTCAAGGGCAAACGCGTCCTCATCGTCGACGACGTGATCACTGACGGTGCATCGAAGCGCGAAGCGGTCGAGATCATCCAGACTGCGGGCGGCACGCCGATCGGGTGCGTCATCGCCTTCGATCGGCAAGAGCGTGGGCCAGAAGTGAATGATCCTCGGTCCGGGGTCGTTCGCTTTCAGGATGAAGCCGGTATTCCGGTGTTCTCCGCGGCATCGCTGGAGACGCTACTGTCCGTCCTGAAGCGTTCCGACATCGACCATTTCCGCCCGCATCTCACGCGGATCATGGCCTACCGCGACCAATTTGGCGTCTAGAGCGATGTCGGTCACGTTCAAGGGGTACCGAGTGTATGCAACTGCATGTGCCACGGGCCCCGTTTTTCTTTTGCTATACTTACTTTCATGCATTT
>CAYLPD010000036.1:0-7383 GCA_964385515.1 uncultured Bdellovibrionales bacterium | reverse complement strand
GCTGTCGCCGCAAACACCGGTGTCGACGAGTCAGCCACATACCCGCCCGCCCCGCTATTGGCCGCCCCATCATAAATCCAGCCGATCGCAATCGCATTCACACTCTGATTGCCGAGCCCCGTATTCAAAGCCGACCAACTCGTCCCCTTGTCCGTACTTCGGTACACGCCATGATCCGTCGCGACAAACACAGTATCATTCATCGCCGCAACGGCATTGAACGCATAGCCACTCGTCCCCGGTGGAGTGATGGTATCCCACTGATCAAGCGCCTTGGCCCGTGACCCCGCTGCCAGTGAGACAATCACCACTCCCAAAGAAAAAAATCTGAGATATTGCTGTCGCCAGATAGTTGTCATAATTTGTTTCACTCCCTCTTCAAGGACCAACTCAATCTATATTCTCTCTGACAGTATATACCATGTCCTGCTTGACGCCCAATCCCCAGCCTCACTCCGTGACGCACCATAAACAGCCACTCTCAGAACCAGCGAACAATCCATCTCCTTGAGAGAGAACTTGATCCAATCAATACGATTGCCTGGTCAAAAAAACCTCCCTAGTCATTTCAATTCACCCCCAGCCCCGTCGGGGCGGCGGGAGGAGTGGTGTCGCCAACCCCATACTCGTCAGCTCCCACATCAATACCACCACCCTGAGGACGCACCTGACCATCGAAATCATCGGTCAAACCAGCGACGACGGTCCCTGCATTGTTAGCCGCGGTCGCACCAGATGCGAGGTGCAGATTGCTCGCCACATTGACGAACCAGGCAGCCTGAGCATTGGTCAGATTGGTCGTAAGGGTTGGGGAAGGGGCCGAGATATTGCCGATCCCCTTGTTCACGAGATTGTTGGTGAGGACCAGGCCGGTACTCATGCCCCCTCGTAACTCGATATTGGTATAGTAGCCGGAGGCCGCGATCCAGGAGGTGTTGTTGTAGACCTTCACGCCGGGCGAATCCTGGATGTCGATCGCCACATCCGCAAAGGCGCCACTCCCGTCATGGAAGAGCATATTGTTCCGGATGGTATCGCCGTTGGCCCGCCAGAGACCGATACCCCGATCACAGTTGATGATCGTATTGCGTTCGACAGTATTCCCCCCCGTCCCCGTGGTGTCATCCCAGAGATGGATCGCATGTTCGGCCACGCTCCCCGACGGACTCTGGATATCACGGAAGGTATTCCCTTGAATCACCCAGCCCGTCGCCCGATGCGCATCAATCCCACCGATGTAGTACTGCGGACCGACGCCAGCGGAATACTCGAAGAGGCTGTTCTTGATGGTAACATTGTCGGTCGCGGTGCCGCCCGCATCGGAGGCCTTCATGAGTTGTTCATAGGTATCAAACAACCTCACGTTCTCAATCGTTGAACCATCCCCGGCATTGTTTTCCCCACTGAATTTGATCGCATGCCACCCGACGCGCCCGACAGAGAGATCCTTGATGGTGACATTGTCAGCTGCATTGGCATCAATCAGGAAAATGATTTTGATGACAGCCGCCGCTGACATCGCATCCCCACGAATAACGACGTCAGCAAAGTTCCCGGTTGACCCACGAACCGTCACATTCGGTTGATCGATCGCGAGGGCTGTTGTATTGAGAGTGTACGGACTGCCATCAGGATGAATGATAATCGTATCGTCAGCTTGCTCGGACGCAAACGCCGCATAGAGTTCGGAGAGATTGTGAACATTGATGGTTCGCCCAGCACTCGCTGCCTGTGTCGTCGCACCCACGACATTGCTCCAGCCCGAGAGGTTCCCAGCGGCATCGATGGCGCGGACACGGTAGGAATAGCCCGTCGAAGCAGTCAGGCCCGTATCAACAAATGAGGGAATGCTCGGAGTACCGACCTGGGCGAAGTTCGAGCAGGCGAGACCGAGACAACGTTCCACCTGATAGCCGGCTACGCCAATATTGTCGGTACTAGCGATCCAAGAGACACTGATGTTGGAAGAAGATGAGGCGGTAGCAGCCATATTGGTCGGTGAGGTGGGCGGAGTGGTATCCGGAGTACCGCCTTGTAGTTGAAAGACATGGACGACAGGGAGTGGATTGAACCCGACCACATCCACAGCAATCTCGATCACATACAGTTTTTGTGAGACGGGATCATAGCCCACACCACCGTAACCAAACGTCTCACTGGCCTCGTTGGACGTCGTCTCCCAGGTGTCCGAAAGAGGAGTCCAGGTAGAATAGGGTACGGGTGTATTCGCCGGAAGCGTCCCCGCAGCAACTGCGGCAAGCTGATCGGCATCGTACCAAAGGAACTTTGGTGTGTAGGGTGAGCAGACCCACCCTCCGCCTTGGTAGCTCCATCCCGCGCTTCCCTGAAACCCGACGAACAGGACGGCCCGCTTATCCCCGATGGAGAGAAAGGCGCCGTCGTTCCATCGGTCACAGGGGGTGTACCCCGGAAAGGTCGTATCCGGAAACGTACCAGGATCAGTCTCGTACAACAGGAGGGTCGATGATGACAACAGCGTGCCATTGGCCGGAGGATTCCCGCTCTGCCAAGGTGCGACGGCGTAAAGGTCCGGCCCCCGGGAGGAACCATTCGCTCCACCGCGACAGAAACCCGTCAGCAAATATTTCCCCCCCACATGAAGATCCGCCCACGCACCGTCGGCGCCAAAAATGTATCGTCCATCCAGATTGGCGCCGGCATAATCCCAAGCCCCTTTGGTCTGGGAGTTCGAAAGGTTCAGCTCGGACCATCCGATACTGTCGTAGTCCGCATTTTCGGTGTTATAGAAACGATACGCTACCCAGTACAGTTTGTCGGTCGCTTGGGCGCCCTGTTTGGGGAGATACGCCACATCGCCGAATCGGGTCAGGAGCGGATCCGTACCGATGGTACTAATCGGAGCAAAGGCCTGCAGCTGAGTAGCCGTGTTCAGCAAGGAAGGATTCTTCGATTTCACTAACGCCGGAATCGATATTTCGCTGACCTTTGAGCGCTCCGTTCCCTCAACGTTCCCCTGTGAAAGGAACAGGCTTCCATTTCCCCCATTTCCGACCGGCGAAAAAGTCATCCCCAATCCCGAATAACCGAAATCATCGGTTGCTGGCACGCGAAAAGAGCCGATATACTCGAGGTCGGTTGCTGGGTTGATGGTCGCAGCAGAAGCACCTACGGGAAAGAACCCAACCGCTGTCAGAACAATAATTACGAGCAACCTCATATGCCTTGTGTCTCTCACGTGTTGTGTATAAAGTTCAAATACATGTGACACCAGAATAGCAAACTTCACACCTTCCTTTTCAATACTTTGAGCATATCATGTTTCTTGTTGTATCTAATCTCACATTCCTTCAGATGGTAGTAGAAATTCTTTCGCGAGTGACCATGCGACTTCGGGATCCCTGCTTGGCAAAACCCCAAAAGTTCTCGATCCTGTTGATATGGATGCTCTTGCGATTGGAGTGCTATTTCGAGTGATTGATACTGTCTAAGTTCATGGTGTCATTTTGCCCCCCGGTCAGAATGAGCAATGATGATAGTGCAAACCACCTGTACTTCACTCCACCCCCAGCCCCGTCGGTGCAGCGGGCGGAGTGGTGTCGGAACCTAAGGGTAATCCCATATTTGTTGGGGAAACTTGATACGGCAGAAAAAGCTCGGTAAACTGACTTGCTCCGCTCACGCGAATCCCCACATACAATCCATTGGTTGATTCCGGTGCAGTAAGTTCCCAGTACACCCCCGTATAATCATTTCCCGGATTGATGACGGTACCCCCATTGATGCCAGAAGTAAAACCAGCCGTCTTCAACGATACCCCGTCAAGCCGATACCGGATCTCATATGTTACATCAACATTCTTCCGTCCGGCCCAGGTAACCTGATACTTCGTCCCATTGTACTGAATAGTTTCAGAACTGATATCGTCATCGGGCTCTCCAGTTTCCTTGTAGAGATATATCGGCCCCAAATCCCAGGTGGAAGATGGGTTACCTGGATATGTCCCCCAATGAGTCACGTAGAACCGGGTCATCGTGTGAAAGTAATTCGGAACCACCGCGCCATCTACGGAACCGGGGTCGCCACGTTCGTGCTGGTTTCGATTCGTGACATAGACCTTCATCCATTTGTTTGCCGTTACCGGCGTAGTATACCCATGGTAATAATGATGCCCATTTTGGGGACTCGTCCCCTCTGCTCCAGGAGAAAAGTTATCGAGCGGCTTTACATACGTCCCCACATTCATATTATTCGAACCGCTTGCGTCAAAACCACTGCTGAGAGTCGAACGAACCAGAAAAACCATGCGGTTGATATCAGGATCCCATGTCCCCGATTTGATGTGGCCTTTCATCCACTGGTTCGCCATGGTATACGGAGAATCATCCTGGTCAACATACCAGACATTATTGGCCGGAACCGTCACTCGGAATACATTGTCGAAGACACCCAGCGCCACCTGAGATGGACCTGCATCTCCAACGGCACCATTGTACACATCAAACAGTCGTTCTATATCGCCACCGTTACCAAAACGCCATGTTGCAAAATCATCCAGCAGAGCCGTCTCAGCCTGCACCACCTGACCCATACCAAAGAAAAGCCCAACATAAATAAAAAGAATGGGGATTTTCAGGAAGAAGCTAGGAGAAATCATGACAGTATCATACCCCCCTCCGATTAGATGGGGCAAGGACGCGAGACTCTCAGGTGTGACTTATTGCACCCCCAGCCCCGTCGGCGCAGCGGGAGGGGTGGTGTCGGTACTGCTTAGACCAGAGCGTTCAGAAACTTGTCGGCGCTTATCACGCGGATGCCATCTTGGAGAAAATCTACGTTCTCCGTCTGCACCAGCTGATACTTGAACGGGATCTTGAGTCGATCGCCGAAGTAGTGCAACTGTTTCGCGGGAGTCTGATCGGACAGTTTAACTTCGATCGCCATCCACGGCTTCTTGTCGACCGTCACGAGAAAGTCCACCTCACGCTGGTCCTTGTCACGCAGATAAAACAGTTCCGCCTTATGCCCTTGCGCGTCGTATAGGAAATGACACAGCTTTAAGAGGTGCGAAGCGACCATGTTTTCCAAGCGAGAGCCAGCCTCGGGCACCTGCGACCAGTCCCAGAGATACAGCTTCGGTTCTTTACGAAGCGATTTGATGGCACTCGAGGCAAACGGGTAGACACGGAAGTGATAATAGAATCGTTCCAAAATATCCATCCAGAGAGCGATCGTCCCGTGCGCCACCGCCAAGTCCTCGCGCAAAGCGTTGAGCGAAAGAAGTGCACCGGCACGCGGCGGGAGCATCTCTACCAAGATCTGCAGGGCCGACAGGTCGCGGATGTTCTCGATATCGCGGATATCTTCTTTGATGAGCCGCTCGATGCGCTGATTGTGCCAACGCCGCAATGTCTCCCCATCCTTACTCAAAAACGGTTCCGGGAAACCGCCAAACGCCAGCAGCCTCTCGAACTGCGCCCGTGATTGCGGATGAGTCTGCAAGGTGATATCACGAAACGGCTCGATCGGAACGCCCGACCCAAGCACCTCCGAGAGCGAGAAGGGGTGAAGCCGGTAATAATAGTAGCGTCCCATCAGGGAATCACCACCCTTCCGATACACGTCCAGCCGGGCACTTCCGGTCACGAGGATGGAAAACCGATCCCGATAGGTGTCGAACTGTCCCTTGATATAGTTTTTCCATTTCCGATACTTATGAATCTCATCAAAGATGATAAGGGTCGCTACGGGATCAAACTGCATCGCCAGAATCTTCCTGCGATCGGCGGGGTTATCCCAGTTGAGGTACGAAAACTTCACAAATTCCTCTTTGCCGATCAACTGAGCCAAAGTTGTCTTGCCCACCTGGCGCGGACCACCGACAAAAACCATCTTTTTCCGGATGTCTTTTTCGATATATGCCTGTAAATAGCGTTTTTTCAGCATAACATGAGAAAAATATTTCTACCCCCATTTTACACCAAACTGGAAATAAGTCAAGTCTTTTTTCTATATCACTCTAATATGGAGTACCACAGGAAATTTGTGTTCCTAAACCCGTCCACCTCCAAGACTACTCCACCCACAAGTCCCATCCACCACTGAGATTACTCCACCCCCAGCCCCGTCGGCGCAGCAAGCGCCCTTTATCCGAAATAATTCCCCACCGCGAACTCAAACTGCTTCAGAAACAGCTCCTTGAAGTACATAACACTATTCTGCTCGTAAAACAGGAGAATCGCTTTCTTGTATTCTATTTCATCCATACTGCGATACGAAAGAGGGCAGGCATCGGAAGACTGCAGGATAGCGTTGCCACACAGCCGGCTGGTGCGCTTGTTGCCATCGACAAACGGCTGGATATAGGCGATGAGAAGCATCAGGATCACCGCTTTTTCGAAAACATCATCGGTTTCATTTACTGACGTACAGGTCTTTTCCAGAGCTTCCCGTATTTGGAACTCGTTATCGAGCGGTTTATACTTCGTACCAGTAATCCCGACCAGACTTCTTCGCACATTCTTTGTCACATCCAAACCATCCACGAGTAAAGCATGGATATTTTCAATCTTGGGAACGGACATGACATGGAAACTCTCCTTGTTACTTCCGATATATTCCAAGGCTTTCTTGTGATTGAGGATCATCGTACTTTCCTCCTTGGTATGGCCAGAGGCTTCTCGTTGGTTTCTGATGAGCTCCTCTGTTTCCAAGAGGCTGTAGGTGTTCCCCTCGATTTTCGATGACTTCCAGCTGAAATCGATATTCAGCCTTTCGGTTTCTTTTTTGAGGGCGTCAGCCGTAATGCCCTGTATCTTCTCCCGGTAGGCTTCATTCAGTTCTGAAAGTTTCTTTTTTTCAGCTTCGGTAAAAATATCTTTCAGCTGACTGAAGATATCGAGGTTGAATTTCTCCTTGATTTTCCTCTGGTCAACGTCTACGGAAAAATACTTTTCAACGTCGATCTTCTTCAGGATCGGATATCTTGAGGAAAGCCGATAGGTCACGGCTCGCCCGACAGTACCCTGTCTTTCTATCAAGCCAAGCCCCAACATTTTTTCCAAATCTCTCGATATGGTCATTCTCGTAACGAGACCTGACTCTTTGCCGATATATTCAACTATCGAGCCAATAGAAACAGTCCCTCTTTCTTCAATGAAAGAGAGTATTGTCTCTTGCCTTGGGTTTAGTCTTGCTACACTCATAACCAGATAATTGCAACATTACAACACACTAAATGTAACATTCATGTTGCATTTAATCAACTTTGGTATCATCCATTCTCATAAAGTCCTTCTGTGGAGGATATTTTTGTAACATTTCAATTCACCCCCAGCCCCGTCGGGGCGGCGGGAGGAGTGGTGTCGGAACCCGACAGAGAGGAGTAGACACCCGAAAATAACC
>CAYLPD010000035.1:0-8216 GCA_964385515.1 uncultured Bdellovibrionales bacterium | reverse complement strand
GCGCCGATCATCGCCGCATTGTCGAGCGAATATCTGAAGGGTGGCATGAGGAACTGACAATTCGGGTAACTGGCGACCATCGACTTCATTCGTTCGCGGAGCCGAGCGTTGGCCGAAACACCACCGGCGATGACGAGGGTCTTGGGCTGGTATTCCTGGAGTGCACGCTCGGTCTTGCCGACAAGTGTATCAACCACCGCTTCTTGAAATTCATGCGTGATGAGCGATACGAAATCTGGGTCGGCGAGCGTTTCAGGATTTTCCTTTTTCAGTGAGTAGAGGACAGCAGTCTTCAATCCAGAAAACGAGAAGCGATAATCGTCCGTTGAGAGCATCGGCCGGGGGAAGCGCAGTGCTTTCATATCAGGATGCCTGGTTCGATAGTCATCAGCGCGTTTCCCTATCTCTGGACCACCGGGATAGGGGAGACCGAGCATCTTGGCAACCTTGTCGAAGGCTTCACCGGCTGCATCATCATCCGTTTCACCGAGAAGCTCATACTGGAAATGGTCTTTCATCAGGATGAGCTGAGTGTGACCACCAGAGACGATGAGCGCGAGGAGAGGAAAGATGGGTTGGTGCTCGCTAGCCAGTGGGTTGATGTTCGATTGAATACTTGGACTTTCTACGTTCGGAATTGAATCATTGGAATTTGTCTGGAAATTGTCAATTGGAAATTGGTCATTATGCAAACTTAAAAAGTTTGCATAGATATGCCCCTCGAGGTGATTGACGCCGAGAAGTGGTTTTGACCAGGCGAGTGCAAGCGTTTTGGCAGCCGAGACACCGACCAGGAGCGCTGGGATGAGGCCGGGTCCTTGGGTCACGGCAATACAATCAATGTCCCTCGGTGTGACTGAGGCTGCGCGGAGCGCGGACTCGACTATGGGGATGATGTTCTTCACGTGTTCACGGGCGGCGAGATTGGGAACAACTCCACCATACGTGGCATGGAGCGCAATCTGCGATGATACAGCATCTCCTCGAACCCGAATCACGTCGCGGTTGTATTCCAGCACGGCGGCGGCTGTTTCGTCGCAACTGGTTTCGATCGCGAGCAGTTTCAGATTCTGGTTCATAGGGACATCCCAACTGTAGCGGGTGGTAAGTGAATCGACAAGGACATGGGTGCGACACGGCTTAGAGTGGAAGAATCGCAACCAGGGCCGCGATGCCGATGAGTGTCGCGAGGAGCTTCAAGAAAATAGTGAATCGGTGGGAATACATATAGCGGAACTCTTCTTTGATCCAGTTGTCATTGCCGCGATCAGCCACGAGCGTCTTCATTTCCTGAGGCGACCAGGAAACGATGAAATGGTCGAAAGTATAATGAATCTCACCGTCTTTACCCGAAAATAATTTATACCAGCGCTGAGAGAAGGGCCAGAGCAGACGAATGCCATATCCCATACCTGACAAATCATGTGCGAAGTGCCCAAAGACACCGAGCACGAAGAGAGTCATCCAGGCCGGACCATAGAGCATTCCTATGAGGATAGATACGGGGATGTAGGGGAGTGGATTGTGGAGGAATGTCCGATGAGCTCCGATGGTCTTGCCGCCGACCGTTCCGCGCTCGATGTATTCGATCCAGAAATCGATGTCGGGGAGGAGCGCAAACACTACACCTGCGCAAATCCATAGCGGTGTGAGTGTCTGTTCGAAAAAGAGTCCTACCAGGAAAGCCCAGAGGAGACCGAGTTTGATATCGAGAAACATAAATCAAGAGGCAGTCTAGCAGGAAAACAAAAAACCCTCCAGAACGGAGGCTCTCCACTTTCTGTAAGAGCTAAAACTTGCTAAAAAGGTTCTTCTTGCAATACGGCAGATCACTTCTGGGATGACGTAGCAATAGTTGCCTCAATTGAGAGTTGGAGTATCTTAGAGATGACATTCTGCCTTTAGCACGGCGCCCAATACTGATGAAAAGAGTTGGAAAAAATCTCAAACCATACCTGACGAAGGCACATGATTCCGCCTTGCTTGCTGTTGAGGTCTATAATAAGCCGGCAATTGCGTTCCGTTCGGCTGGGTATATCACATTAATGGTAATTGCGTGGACGTCTTTGTTTCATGCGATTTTTCTCCGGCGTGGGGTCCGTCCGTACTACAGGGAAGACAACGGTCACTTTAAGATGATTGATGGTGATTACCAGCACTGGGAGCTCCAGACGTGTGCGGATCACTTCTGGGGTGATGACACTGCAAATGCAATCAGGAAGAATCTGGAGTTCTTCATCCCGCTACGCAACAAGATAGAGCACAGTCACCTACCTCAATTGGACGCAGATATTTTCGGTGAATGTCAGGCATTACTTCTTAACTTTGATTCATTGATTGGAGCTGAGTTTGGGGATAGGCACAGACTTCGCGAAGCGCTGTCGTTCTCGCTGCAACTTTTTCCTGCTGGCGAATCATTTGCTGCCGCCGTCAAGAACGACAAGAAGCTTCGGAACATCAAGAAGTTTATAGATAGCTACCGGAGTTCAATTACGACGGAAGCCGTGAATAGTGGCCAGTTTGCCTTTAGGGCATTTTTGATTCAGGTAGCCAATCACCAATCACAGGACACGCTTGCGGTACAATTTGTGCAATACGATAAACTTTCCGAAGACCAGAAAGAACAAGTCAGCAACATCCCAGCCCTGATTAAGTTAAAGCAGGTCGGCGTGGTGAATCTAGATCTCCTTAAGGCAGGTGTCGTCGTTGCAAAAGTACAGAGAGCCCTGGGCAATCCTATGGTCCAAAGAGGGAAGAAGAAGTGTGCAAAGTTTACTCAGGACACACATACGCGCTGTTGGAGGCGTTATAATGTTCGGCCGCCTTCAAATTCCGAAAAACCAGAGCATACAGACGAACGATATTGTAGGTATGACAAGGCACATGGGGACTATCTCTATACAAAAGACTGGGTCGATTTTCTCGTCGACAAGATAAAAGACTTGAAGGAATATAGTGCGCTTTACGCGGAACGGTGATTTTTTGTAAAATCTGCGGGTCGGTGTGCGAAGCTTCTAGTTGGAACCGCTGAATTACGGCAAGTATATAAGATAAATCGGACCTTTCAGTCCGATAAATCTTCTTTAGTAGCCCCAAGGGGAATCGAACCCCTCTTACCAGGATGAAAACCTGGCGTCCTAGCCGATAGACGATGGGGCCGTCCTACGTTAAAACTTCGGAACGGCAGGCCGATGATATATTTTCTTTCTTCACGGCTATGACGGTCCTAGCGATAGACCCGTCCGCCCTTGGCGGAGGATGCTGGGGCCTCTTGGAACAGCTTTTAGGGAAGAGGGGTGAGGGTATAGTGACGGACTGGCTATCGCCTCAAACCTAAACCCTCGTTCGGAAGACGAAAAAAGCCTCCACAAAGGCAAGGCTACTCTAGCATAAAGAATGTTTTTGGCAAATCAGAGTATGTATTGGCTGGTTACGCAAGCCAGAAATGTTCTGGATCAAACGGCGGAAGTTGACAGGAGAGTCATTTCATGATAGACTCCACAAGTTATTTTGGTACCTTTTTTCAACTACCCAAAGGAGGGTAAATGATGCACGGTCTCATCAACCAAGGAACCACACTGTATGTGGTAGGCGTCGCCATTGTGTTGGCTTCACTCGGGCTAGCAGTGTGGACGTTCCTCCGGTATCGGACCCTAGAAGCGCGGAGGCGCGCTGCTGGGCCGCTCCAGGTCGTCGCGCCAAGACCGACCAGACACAACGAAGATTTGCTGGGGATAGAGTTCATAGTTTTTGTAGATGACTTCTTGCCCTAGCAGGCACTCCCGAAACAACCCCCGTTGCGCAAATGCGCAGCGGGGACTTTTCACTTTTCTGGCTAATGAGTACTCACTTTTCGGTGTTGTATTTCGCGATGAGATCAGCGTAAACCCGGGCGCTCGGCCGGATGGTGCGCACCTGCGTCACGCGATCAACCGCGACCAGGCCGAAGCGGAGCCAGTATCCCTTGTCCCATTCAAAGTTGTCGAGGAGTGACCAGTAGAAATAGCCCCGGACATCGGTACCATTGGCAATCGCGCGCCCCATTGCTTTCAGGGTAGCGGGGATGAATTGCTGTCGGAGTGTGTCCGAAGCATCAGCGATGCCGTTTTCGGTCACATAAATTGGCTTTCCGTATGACTTCAATTCGACGAGTGCGTGATAGAGGGATTCGGGATAGTATTCCCAACCGAAATCAGTTTGGATGGTATTTTCATTTTTATTGAACCAACCGTCGATGCGATGATGATTGTAGTGGTTGAGGCCGATGAAATCCTGTGTATCAGCAATGTTCCGGAGAAACCAGTGATTCCAGAATCGGTCGGCGAGGAGTTTGAGAAAACGATTCACGAGCGATGTGTTCGCGGCCTCGAACCAGATATTGTGTTTGGCAATGCCGATCATCGAGTCGGGGAAAATCTCCTTCATCGTCTGATAAGCAAGACGATGAGCACGAATGAGTTGTCTGAGCGCTCGATAGTAGCGGAGCATGCCTCGTTCTTGGGGCGGCCAAGTTCCCTTCAGGTATGCGTGTGAAGCAACGACGTCAGGTTCATTCAATGTAATCCAAAAACGCGCATCATTTCCGAAGGTTTCAATGATTTTTCTGCTGTATCGTGCGAAACGCTCGGGAAAATGAGGAGCGAGAATCCCGCCTTCATCTCGGAGCCAGAGAGGAAGTGTCCAGTGCCAGAGCGTGATATATGGCTCGATCCCTCGGGCCCGAAGCGCTGAGAGCATCTCCCGGTAGTGATGGAGTGCAGCTGCATCGAACTCTCCCGGTCGGGGCTCGATCCGCGACCACTCGATGGAGAAACGATACGCATTGAGCCCAAGGTTTTTCAGGATGTCAAAATCCTCGGCGTAACGGTTCCAATGATCGCAGGCTGTGCCGGAAATATAGTTGGCTGGATCGGTGGCTTCAGTCCGGAACTTCTCCCAGTTTGGATTCCACCAGAACGATGCCTCAGACTCGCGGGCCAGACGGTCAGCATTTTTCTTTTCCCACTCGCTCCAGTCATTGTGTTGGCCGCCTTCGACCTGATGCGCAGCGGTGGCGGCACCCCAATAAAAACCCTTTGGAAATGGCATACGTGTGTTGTCGTGAATGATTCTTGCTGCTATCATACCACGCGATCCGAAATGAATGGCGTATACTGGGACTATGACAGCAATTACAGAAAAGAGCGTTTTTGTTTTCCCCAATCCCAAAACCACAGTTCCCAGAGAGCGCTTGGTACAGCGAGTGCTAGAGATGATACCGGGGACACTCACTTGGGGGACATTGATTGGGATCGTTATTCTTTCGGTCTTTACTCCGGTCTATGCGGCGGTGTTTATCATGATTTTTGATACGTACTGGATCTACCGGGCGATTTATATCTCGATTTTTTCGTTGCAGGCACAGTGGAATATCGCCGAGGGCAAGCGTATCGATTGGCGAGAGCGTTATGAAGAATCGGTGCATCCAGCCGCGTACATGAAGAAACTCTCAGCGAGAATCCTGGCGCTCCGGAACGAGATTCGGTCATCGCGGGGTTGGAGTGAATGGCGGAAGCGGCGTGGTTTGCGGCAGGCGATCCGACGAACTGAGCGTATTTTGGGCGAAACAGCGCACCTCGTTCCCGTTGAGTCAGCGATGATGGATTGGCGTGAGGTAATTCATGTCGTCCTTCTTCCGACGGCGGGTGAACCCGTTGAGGTCATCGAGCCGGCGATTGAGTCGATTGTGAAATCGCGTTTCCCACGGGATCAGATCATCATCCTCCTCGCGACCGAAGAACGCGAAGACCCGGCGACGCGACTCCCCAAAGTGGAGGCACTCCGGGCGAAGTTTGGTCATTACTTTCGAGATTTCCTCGTGACGACGCATATTGTTGCGACTGGTGAGATGAAGTGTAAGGCATCGAACGCAACATTTGCTGCCAAGGAATTGAAGAAATATCTCGATGAGCGAGACATCGATTATACCCGGGTGATTTTCTCCAACTTTGACTGTGATTCAGTCATCCATCCAGAATACTTTTCTGCATTGACTTATCACTATACGACGAACCCGAAACGATTACGCCGGGCATATCAGCCGCTCCCTATGTATCACAACAATCTCTGGGATACGAACGCACTGGTCCGAGTCGTCGTTACCGGATCATCCTTCTGGCATTTGTACCAATCAACGCGGCGCGAAATGGTGACGTTTTCCTCGCACTCCGAACCATTTGACACCTTGGTGAAGGTTGGTTTCTGGCCCGTCAACATGATCAGCGAGGACTCGATCATTTACTGGAAATGTCTCGCCTATTTCCATGGGGACTACGAAGTGCAGCCGATTCATCTGCCAGTCTCGCTCGATGCGGTGCTTGCACCGACGTATTGGAAAACAGTGATGAATCAGTACAAGCAGAAACGGCGCTGGGCCTATGGTATCGAAAATTTCCCTGTCACGATGCGCGCCATTTGGCCGGATGCCGGTATCCGCGTTCGGACCAAGCTCCGCATCATGTTCGAGATGCTTGAGGGTCACTATTCCTGGGCGACTACATCGTTCCTCCTGACGTTTCTTGGTTGGCTCCCGCTGTTCCTCGGTGGCGGAGTCTTCAAAGAAAGCGTTCTTGCTCACAATCTTCCTTTTTTCACTCGAGCACTGATGACACTCGGTATGACGGGGCTCCTTGTTTCGATCCCGATGTCACTTCTCACGCTCCCGCCGAGACCGAAGCGGTATCATTGGTCGCGTACGTTTCTCATGTTCTTTCAGTGGTTCTTGGTACCTATCGTTGCTTTTCTCTCGGCAATCCCAGCGATTGATTCGCAAACTAGGCTCCTGACGAAGCGTTACTTCGGCGAGTTTTGGGTGACCGAAAAGATGCGGAAATAGCGCGTTGTTGACAGCCGATTGTCCAGAGAGTATGATGCCGTTCTGTCATATTTAAGCAATACTGTATGCGGAGAATTTTAATCTCGTTCGTTGCTCTCATGATGTTTTTCCCGGGCATGGTGCAGGCTGCTAAACCGATGAATCTCACCGTGGACCAGGTTCGGAACGGGAAGACTGCGGTACTACATTTCAGTTATCCTGCTTTCAAGAAGGAAAAGGTCAAAGTTTCCGCTTTTAGTTACTGGACGAGGACTCCTGACGGAAAAAGAACACCCAAGACAAAATCTCGTTTGATGTGGCTCGAGACGCATCGTCACGAAGATCATACCACGGTGAAATTAGACGAGAACGGCAATGGATCAATTCGACTTGATGGCATGCCAAAGGATAAGATGGTGTCGGTGCGCGTGCAGCTCAAGCATAATGTTCCGGGTGGGAAAACTTCGGACCTTTCGAAAAAACTCCGTTTTTCTATGCAGTAGAGAGATGGTTGATTTAGAGACTATGGGCTCAGCGCCTCACTCTGGCGAGTTTTGGGTGACCGAAAAGATGCGGAAATAAGGGATAATCTGACCCTTGCAAATAAGTAGAAAACGTGCTATGATGTTGTGTCGCCAAGGTTGGCGAAGCAGTAGTGCCTTTACAAGGAGAGGGAATAGTGAACGAACTCAATGCAAGTGAACGAGCCGAGCTCGAAGAGTTCCGGCGACAAGAGAAGAGCAGTATCGTCATGGGCTGGATTCTTTTCGTGGCGATAGCTCTGGCGATTGGCGGATTCTGTGTCGCTGCGTACAAGGCCGATGCCTTCGATGGTGGCTTGGATGTCGTGAAGATGGTCCGGTACTATCGGGACCAGCCCCAGAAAGTGGCGGTGGAAGATGTGGGAGATCCACTTTTTTCACTTTCTGCAAGCACGCCGCAAGCGGATGACGATCCCGTTCTGACGCTGACTACAGAACTTTCGAGCAGGAAGGAGATAAGATGAGTTACAAGGCTACACCAGGAATGACTGGCGTCAATGCTATTCGTTACCCAACACCAGCGGAGCAACAAACGCGGGTAGTCGCGCTGGCGAAGAAGGAAAAATCGGGGAGGGACGCAGTATCTCCCAATCGACAAGTTTCAGCGCAGCGCATCCGGATGGGGCACAGTCTGCGGCCCGGCAGGTAGGGGGAGAGAAAAAACGGCGTATCAGTCCACGACTGGCACGCTGTTTTCATTTGTTCTCTGCTTTATGATCCATGTTCTCGGCCTCCCTATTCCAAATGAATCCGTTCCTCAAAAGTTTGCAAAGCCTTTTTGAGGAGGGGGTGTGATGCGAAGGTCGGGTCCTCCTTGAGAA
>CAYLPD010000034.1:0-9655 GCA_964385515.1 uncultured Bdellovibrionales bacterium | reverse complement strand
AGGGTGCGCGTGACTGGTCCATCAGCCGTCAGCGCTACTGGGCGAGCGTCATGCCGCTCTGGCGTTGCGATTGCGGCGAGATGAAAGTCTTCGGCTCAGTCGCCGAACTCGAGGAACTCTCGGGAAAGAACGTGGATGACCTGCACAAGCATATCGTCGACGAGGTGACCGTCCCATGTACAAAGTGTGGGGGAGTGATGCATCGCGTCCCAGATGTGCTCGATACGTGGTTCGACTCTGGGTCCATGCCCTATGGCGAGCGGCACTATCCGTTTGAGAACAAAGAGAAATTCGACGCCGCGTTTCCGGCACAGTTCATCGCGGAGGGTGTCGATCAGACACGCTGCTGGTTCTACTACCTCCATGTCATCGCGACCGGTATCAAAGAGACCAAGGCGTTCCAGAACGTCGTCGTGAACGGCATCGTATTGGCTGAGGACGGCCGCAAGATGTCGAAGAAACTGAAGAACTATCCGGACCCGATGGAGATCCTCGACAAGTACGGGTCGGATGTACTTCGCTATTATCTCCTCTCCTCACCGGTGGTCGCCGCTGAAAATCTGAATTTCTCTGAGCGCGACATGTCCGACATCCAGCGCAATGTGTTTCGCATGCTCTGGAATTCGTACTCATTCTTCACGACGTATGCGGCGATCGATAACTGGGAGCCGAAGGCAGGCGCGAAGGCTTCCGATAATCTCCTCGACCGCTGGATCCTTTCCGAACTGCAGCTCCTCACGCAGGAAGTGAATGGTGCGATGGAAAAGTACGAGCTGAACCGGGCGACGCGCGCCTTTACGCCATTTGTCGACAACTTGTCCAACTGGTACATCCGACGGAGCCGAAAGCGTTTCTGGAAGAGCGAAGACGATGGTGACAAGGAACAGGCGTATCAGACGCTCTATACCGTCCTCGTCACGCTCGCGAAACTGATGGCGCCGTTCACTCCATTCATCGCTGAAGAAATCTATCGCAATCTGACCGGCGAGGAATCAGTTCATCTTGCCGAGTATCCGGTTTCGGATGATTCACTCATTGATGAGAAGTTGAGTGAGAGAATGAATGAAGTTCGCGTGCTTACGACAATGGGGCTGAAGTTTCGAGCAGATTCAAAAGTAAAGGTTCGTCAGCCATTGGAGGGGAAAGTGACATATGAAGAAGTGAATGGAGTGGCGGATAACAAGTTTGAAGATGAACTTTTGGATATTATTCTTGATGAGTTAAATCTGAAACATACCCCCCATCTTCTCAAAAAAGATGGAACGGTGGAGCTTTCTCTTCTTGGGGGATCACTTACGTTGTTGATAAATCCAAAAGCTACTCCCGAACTGAAGCTCGAAGGGGAGGCGCGGGAAATCATCCGCGCCATCCAAGAGGGCCGCAAGAAAGCGGGGTTCAATGTGGAGGATCGTATCGTGCTTGGCTATACCGGTAAAGACGCGGTCTTTGCAAACACTGAACTGGCCGAGATCATACAACACGAGGTGCTTGCGAACGCTGTCCAACCTGGTACGTTCGCCGACGCCGATTACACAGAAACGATCGATATCGAAGGGGCATCGTTTGTCTACTCGTTGAAACGAAACATATGATTCGAAATCTGAGTCAGTGGGAAGTGCTCTCACGAGAGGAAGTATTTTGCAAATATAATCGTGGTATCGAAAAAGTACATTTCCGCTTGCCAAGCGGTGGAGAGACGGATTTCTTTCTGTCCACTGGGCATCCGTGCATTGCCGGTCTTGCACTGACCAAGGAACAACAAGTTATTCTCGTGCGAGAATATCGTCCTGGTCCAGCGCGAGTGTTGCTTGAATTGCCGGGAGGTGTGATTGAACCGGGTGAGGCTCTGGAAACGGCGCTGGCTCGGGAGCTCCTCGAGGAGACAGGATATCGAGGGACAGTGACATTGGTTACCAGTGTCCTTCCCAGTGCTTACGCAACTTATATAAAGCATGCTGCCGTAATCACTGACTGTGAAAAAGTAGCCGAACCGAAGAAGGAAGACAATGGTGAGATGGTCGAGACAGAGCTTATGTCACTCCATGAGTTCCGTCGACATCTGAGAACCGGTCAAATGACGGACGTAGAGATAGGCTACCTTGGTCTTGATTACTTAGGTTTGCTATAGAATAGAATTATGCCTGAGAAATTTGAACCATCCATGTTGGGGCCGTCGCCGAGCACACCGCCCGAACCGCTAGAAGCGCATACGGGGCCGTCTGTTTCTGAACGTTCGCCCGAGGCCGGTATTGATTCCGAACAAACGTCGGAGGAGTCGCACGTGGACAAAGACATAACATCTTTCGAGATGCGGGCCACGGCTTTTCGTAAAGCGCTTGATGACATTCGGTGGTCCGGGCGTGGCAGTGAAAAACGTGAGAGGTTGGCAGCCGCTTTCGAGGAGTTTTTCCGTCCATATCAGGATAGCGATGGAGCGTTGTCGGATATTCTGTCTGATGACAAATTGGCAGGAGACGCTCTCCAAACCTTGCGGGAGGCGTATCTCATGTATCGGGACAGGGTTGATGGGAGAAGTTGGCAAGAGCGCGGTCCGGCGCCAGAGGCATTGCCCGAATTTCTCTCTCAGGAAATAGTCGGTTCATTGGACGCCCTCGATAAGCTGGATTGGAGTTTGGATTCTACCTCCACGGGTAATCAGAGGGAATTATATAATTCATTCTTTCTCGTGAGCGAGGCACTCGATACGGCAGTCGGAGAGAATCGCAAGAAACTCGAAGTGTGGCTTGCCAAACATGCGGGGGATATCGGGAAGTTGAAGTTCGAGTTTGAGTATAAGGAGGGGTCATATGATACTTCTCTCTATCTCGCATTGGAGAACATACTCGCGCGAGTCGAAGATCAGAATCTCGCCAGGGAGATATTGAAAAGAGGGGCAGAGAAAGCGGTTCAGGACAATCAAGGGACTACCGTAAGTGAGTTTTTCGAGCGAGTTGAGGAGCCACTTTTGAAACAAGTCAGGCCAGATGATTCGAGTTTGGTTCGAAGACAGGAAATGACGGCCCGTGTTGCCGCTGAGATGTTGGGTCTGGATCCTGATATCGTAGACAAATGGAGAGAAGCGAAGAAAAAGATGAAATCAGAAGCGGGTGATGAACAATATGTTCCAAACTATGTGGGTAACTTGAGATCAGCCATTGATCTGGAGACAGAACGTCCTGGCGTGGCCAAGACGCTCAACGAAAAGTTTGGTATCGCAAATTTTGCCCGGTACGATAAACAAATGCTCCTGAGGCAGGCAGAGAAGATCGATGCTGATGTTCCATACGGCATCGTGGTGTATCCCGAAAGTGATCATAATGGTGCGTTTTACCAGGATTTGACAACACTCGCGGAAATGGCTTTGAAACTACGGATGGGAGGGTTGGAAACCCGGGTCATCGAGGCAGGCTCGCAGAGAGAACTGGCTCGCCAGCTGGTTTCCCTGCATAAGAAATATTCTCCTGCTGGGAATAAGATCGCGTTCGCAATTGTTGGCGGGCACGGGGCAAGATCATCAGTATCTCTCGGGTCGAAGGGAGAGTATTCATCGCCACCCCCGCTGTCAGAGGAGGAAGAAAATTATCTTGCTGAGGTCGAGAAGTGGAAGAAGCGGAATCTCACAAAGGACAGAGGGCGATTTACAACAGGCGATATCATAAATGGACCAGGTATAAGAAAGGCTGCGGAGAAGTTCTTTGATCCTGACGCTCCGGTCGTGTTAGTCTCCTGCAGGACAGGCGAGGAAGGTGGGATTGCCGAGACAGCCTCGGGGAAGCTCGGATTTGAGATGACGGCCCCAGATAAGCCAACCAGTCTCAAACGCATCGACGTTTCGTTCAATGAATCCGGAAAGTTGAAACTTGATGTTGAGTATGATGATGAGGGGAGTGCGAAACAGTATCATCGGGGGAAATCGAAAACAGACAGTTGAGAATTTACGGGGTGTGGTCTTCGGAAAGCGGACACACAGAGGAGTCCGCTGCATAGTTTCTGGTTGACGCATCTCGTGCTGCGTGGTACGCTGACACTCCAGTTTCTTCACAACCGATCCATCTACCCTCGGTATCCGAGTTCTTTCACAGGAGGCAAATCATGCCATCTTACAGCTCTGTAATTAGGCGTTGGCTCGCGGGATGCATTCTCGTGATACTCGCCCTCGTCGGTGTTGTGCCAAGTGTCTTCTCTGCACAAGCTACGACCCCGTCCGTTTTATCTGACAAAATCGAGTACCATGTCCGTCGGGGTGATACACTCTTGGATATTGCCCGCCGCTTTTGTGGCGACTACCGGGCAATTGCCCGAGCAAATCGTATCGCGGATCCGAATCGGATCTATGCAGGACAAACTGTCCTGAAGCTCAAAAATAGTTGTTCCTCCAACGCTCCCTCGGTTTTAGAGAATCAGTCTGTTTCCCTGAGGGAGCTTGCTGGCAACGGCGAGGCTTCTTCAGGAAAACAATCTTTCCCCTCTGAAGCCGAACCGCTTCCCCAGATCCGCCTGGCTGCCAGGAAACCCGCGCGGTTTACGCGGCATGATCTGGTGTCGATTACGCGCTCCAACGTCGCAAGCTGCGCACTCGCGAGCAACAGGCATGCCAAGTATGCGATACCTGTCGCAGACGTTGCGCGGTGCATTCGCACTCAGTATGGCACTCACATTCAAGAGGCAGCACATCGCTATCGTCTCCCTGAAAACTGGATTATCGCGGTGATGATTCAGGAGTCGAAAGGTGATCCCAATGCAGTATCGTCCTCACTGTGCCTAGGCCTCATGCAACTCTTGCCTTCAACGGCTCGTGGACTGGGTGTCGATATGGCCCAGATCTTTGATCCGCGGACCAATATCCTGGCCGGTGCGCAGGTACTCCGTGAGTACCTCGATGGCGCGCACGGTGACCTTGACCGAGCTCTCGCTTCGTACAACCTTGGTCCAGGAGACGTGAATCGGAGAATCCGTCAGAGTGGATTCAACCCCTCAACCTTTGGTTACACAGTCAAGGTGAGGAAAATCCTGTCCCTCATCTGAGGAACAGTCCGGGAGTGAGGCGTTCGACCTCTCCTCGTCGTGCCCGTCTTGATCGATATGATCGGCGGGCTTTTGAATTTTCGGACATTCATGCACTGTTGATGTTCACACGTGCTACACTCTTCTTTGTATGGAATACCGATTTACGGCCATCATGCTCCGGAAACGCGAAGTGGGCGAGACCGACCGTCTCTACACTTTTTATTCGTATGAACAGGGAAAAGTGACGGCTATCGCCAAGGGCGTGCGCAAGGCAGAAGCAAAACTTGCCAGCTCGCTTGAGACGGCGACGGTGGCGGAAATTATGGTGGCACGCACTCGAGGTATCGGCAAGATTACTGGCGCTGTGTTGGAGCAGTCTTTCCCCGGGTTCCACCGAGCACACCTCCTTCTTCGTGAGACAACTCGTTTGCTCGCCTCCGTCGATCGATTGGTTGAACCAGAGGAGAAGGATGAACTTCTCTTCTTGTTGCTGAAGAAATACCTCGAACTGGCTGAATGGGTCGCCGCTGAAGGGAGGGATATTCGTCAGGGCCGGCTCCTGACTGAGGCGACAACATTTCAAATGTTTGCCTTGCTCGGTTATCAGCTCGAACTGGGGCGCTGCAGCGTGTCACAGACGCGGCTGTCGACTGGCGACCGCTTCTTTATGAGCTTCGAGAGGGGAGGCATCGTCTCGGCAGCACATGCTCATGAGGTACGTGATGCTCAACCCATATCGGAGAATGCCATCAAGACACTTCGTCTCTTTGCGACTCAGTCGCTTGACCAGATTCCCAAAATCGTACTTGATGATCAGACGTTGGAGGAACTCACACAGTTTAGAACTGCTTATTTGCGGTGGGTCACGAATTAGATCGCTTTCTTGAGCCTGGTGACTCTGATAGTATAGAAGCATACGTTATGTCACTAACCGAAGTTAATGAAGAGCTCCATCGTCGGAGTCGGGAGGCAGATCCGACACTGCCTGGGGACGCTGATACTCAGTCGAGGTCGGTCTTGCCTGAACCTACCAGCGTACCAGTGGCTTCGGTGCCATTGGGTGATGCCTGGGGGGGAAAGGAAACACGCGAAGAACCTGTAGCTCCAGGTATGAAGTTTTATAATCCGATTGGTCACCTCCCTCGGAAGGCAGCTCTCATTTTGGGAGGGATCGCTCTCACGCTCATCACCGCGGGAGTTATCTTCAAGGCGGGTGGGTGGCTCTTCACCCCGGAAAATATCATCGTCAATATTACCGGACCGAAGCGTGTTGAGAGCAATGACCCGGTTGAATACGTTATTCGTTATGAAAACAATAACTGGGTAGATCTTGAGGAAGCTGAACTGATTATCAGCTATCCTGAATTCTTCCGCTTTGCGTCGACGAATGGATTTCAAATGAGCACGACGCGAGCGGTATTACCTCTCGGGACGGTGAAGAAATCATCTCAGAACAGTCTTGTCATTCGGGGCACTTTTCAATCACTTCAAGATCAGGTTGCTGTCTTTACAGCGACACTGCGCGCGGCGCCGAAAGGAATTTCCAGTCGGATCAATACAGAATATCAATACAGTGTTGCGGTGGGGAGTTCGGCAGTGATCATAGAGCTTACTGCGCCGCAGCAGGTTGGCAATGATCAGTTTGTTGATTATGTCGCGACGTACCGGAATGAGAGTTCTGAAACGATTGAAAACTTGGATCTCGTAGTTGACTATCCAGCTGGTTTTGTATTTCGTCAGGCTGATCCGTCTCCTGTGCGGGGCGAAAATGTTTGGCATTTGCCGGTTCTCGCACCGGGGGAATCTGGCTCAGTGACGGTTCGAGGAACGTTGTCGGGACTTCAGGGAGATGTGAAACGTGTTATGGCGAAAGTAGGAGTGCTGCAGGGCGATGGTACCTTTTTGGCGTATGCGGAGATAGATCGTCAGACAAGTATTACAGCATCGCCCCTCATTATCCGCCAGAAAATCGGTGATAGTGCGGAACGGCCGTCGGTTAAACCAGGACAAGATCTCACATACCATATTGTCTTTCGTAATGAGGGCAATGTCGGCCTCCGTGATTTGATTGTTACAGTCGATATTGATCCGAAATACTTTGAAGTGAGTAAGGTGAACCTGACAGGTGGTGGGACTTACAGTACTGCAAAGCGGCAGATAGTCTTCAGGGCCGCTGACAGGCCAGTGCTCTCAAGTCTTGAACCGGGTGAGGAAGGGGAAATATTTTTCTCCATTCCAGTGCGCTCTGATTTTTCAGCGGCGGGTATGAGTAATGTTGAGATTGAATCGATTGCGCGAATAGATAGTCCGGACGTCCCGACACCGATTGGAGCCAACAAAGTCATTGCGAGTAATCGGATTGCTTTCAAAGTCGTGACGGATCCAATTTTTGAGCTTTCGGGTTCATTTTCAGATGGGCGAGGAAATACGGGTCCGGTGCCGCCGATCGTTGGTCAAGAGACCACCTATACATTGAAACTGCGCATCGCCAGCACTTTGAATGCTATCGAGAATGCGCGCGCGGTGTTGTCCGTTCCAGGACAAGTCCGGTATCTGAAGACTTATGCAAACGGACAAGGGACAGTGGTGTACAATGATCGGACGGGTGAAATCTTCTGGAATCTTGGGACGCTTGCCCCGGGGATCGGCAAGGCAGTTGAACTTTTGATTCAGATTGGACTCACTCCTGATCCGAGCCAGATTGGAACCGTCGCCAAACTGGTGAACACAGCTACGTTGAGTGGCAAAGACATCTGGAGCGGGATGCCAGTACAAAGCACGCTTCCCGGACTGTCCATTGGATCTATTGGGGATTCGCTTTCTCCGTCTATCTCCAATGACGGGGTTCGGGCGGCCGAATAACTGGGAAACAGTATAGTATTCCATGGAAACGAGGCACGGGCACGGAAAAAAGCTTATCACACGAAACGGCGCCGTCGAGACGCCGGTTTTCATGCCGATTGCTACTCGGGGCACAGTGAAGCATCTTACCACGGATGACTTGAAGCACTTGGGGGCGGAGATCATCCTCGGGAATACGTATCATCTGTGGCTTCGACCAGGGGATGATCTGATCGCGCGGGCTGGTGATTTGCATCGATTCATGCACTGGGACGGGCCGATTCTCACGGACTCCGGCGGGTTTCAAGTTTTCTCTTTGGGAGCGCGTGCAGCTGAGCGGTTCGGGAAAAATGGTGTGAGATTGTCGGAGGAAGGAGTCGAGTTTCAGGATCCGACAAATGGCAATACACACTTTCTGACACCAGAAAAGTCCATTGATATCCAACTCAATCTGGGCTCGGACATCATTTTGGTTCTCGATGAATGTCCACCATACCCAAGTTCATATGAGTATGTCCTGACGTCACTCGAACGTACCACTCGCTGGGCTACGCGGGCGAAAGCTTATTTTGAAAAGAGAATTGTTGAATGTGGACTCGAGGCAAGGCGGCCGCTCATTTTTTGCATCGTGCAAGGATCTGTCTATCCTGATCTCCGTGAGCGAAGCGCTCAACAGTTAGTTGGTATTGGTTTTGATGGTTATGCCATCGGTGGTGTTGCGGTCGGTGAGCCGCGCGAATCGCTCCCAGACATCCTCGCAGCGACTGTGCCACATCTTCCGCTGGATAAACCTCGCTATCTCATGGGTCTCGGACGACCGGAGGAAATCGTTATGGCGGTTCGGGCGGGTATCGATATGTTCGATTGCGTTATTCCGACCCGCGAAGGACGACATGGGCGATTGTTTTATCGAAATGGAAAGCCTCTTGATGAAGCGGGTGATTTCTATGAGGCGAGGAATCTGACCAGTGAAGAATTTCGCGAAGATTTTTCTCCCGTGGATGCGGAGAGTCCCGTGCCAATGTTGCGCGCATACTCAAAGGCGTATTTGCGTCATCAGTTCGTAATGGCAGAGCCCTTGGCAGGACGCCTCGCAACGCTGCATAATCTTGCCTTTTACTTTGGGCTCATGCGCGAACTTCGAGGTGAACGAGAAGACCGATAATCGCTTGGCAATAAAAAAAGTGCGAGGCAAGGAATTTGCTTCGCACCTGTTTGAAGTTCACTGCCAGGTTTTTTCGCCCTAGTTATCCATGGCCAGCTCCTCACGCATCCGGGCATCCAGTACGCTTGTGACTGTCTGGCAAAGAACGATGTACAGTGCCGAGGCTCGCAACTCTTCGGCTGGGAAATTTCCGCCGAACGCTGTTTGTATGATAAGCTCACCAGTCTTTTTCTTGCCGAGTCCGTGGCATTGGGTACGTATCCATCGCCAATCTCGCTGCCTCAGGCGTTCCTGGAAATGTGGATCGGAGTTGAGGAAGTGACGAAGGAGGACTTCTTCGACTGCCCGGAAGTTGCCGCCTTGTGGCTGCTCATATTCTTGGAGCGTCCTAATATCGCGACAGAGTTGCTGGCAAATTTCTGCCCAAGCCTTTCCAGAGGATTCAGAGGGTTGGCAGAGAGTGGTCATCGGGGGAGTCCTTTCATTTGATGGATGGAGTGAATATTGATATATTCACTATGGTAAAGTGCTAGATGATTATGAAGTAATGTAGGGTTTTTGTCAATCTTGCAGAAACAGTGATTCTTGGAAAAGAGCTATGGCAGAACAACCAGCTGATCTCATGGAAAAAATCATCTCGCT
>CAYLPD010000033.1:0-9691 GCA_964385515.1 uncultured Bdellovibrionales bacterium | reverse complement strand
AAACCTTTGTCACGGGAGCCTGCCAGGGAGGCGGGAGTCCGGGCGGGGGGAGTGGCACGGCATCCTGCTCTCGTGGTGCACCGGGGGATACCGGTTTCGGGAGCGGCACCTGGCGGCCGAGCGGAACGACTAGTGTCTGGGTAGTAGATCAGAGCGGGACACCAAATGGAGCGGGTGGTTTTTCAGCATTCCCGGGGTGTGTAAATGGTGGATTTCCTGCATTCAATTGCCCGGATACTGGACCTGGAGGATTTACTATGGACACGGGACATACTGCGGCAATCAGGTTTATTGCAGGGAGTATTCCAGCAACAGGCCAATATTTTTCGCTTGGTGCAGGAACTGGGAATTCAGCGGTTCCTTCAGCGGTAACGATGTCACTCTCGACAATTCCTGGAGATTTTTCTTCAATCCCCGCGGCATGCAAAATTACTGCACCGCAAGGATCAGGAGCAGTGCGCATTCAAGTTGGGGGAACTGGTGGATGTACTGTCGTGCCGGGGAGCCTCTACTATTTGAATGTCCGCACCGATTCAACCTGCAGTGGTGGCACTTGTCGTTTTTATCTTGATGAACCCTCAGGTATGCAAGGCACCACGGTGTCGTGTACCGCGGGCACTGGCGGCACCGCATCGTGCACCATCCCATCGGGTGCGGCAAATCCGGCAGCCGATCCGGGGATGGGGAGCGGAACGTGGCACCCTAATGCAAGCCTTTGGGTAGTAGATCGCAGCTTTGGGGGATATTCACTCATGCCCAGTTGTGCAAATGGGTTAAATTGGCAGACCACAAGTCCGTCTTGTCGAGATGTAAACAACACTGGCATACCCTTGTCAAACAGTGTTGTGAGTATTCGCTATGCAGCGGTTTCAAGCTCGAACCCTGACAAAATGTTTCAACTATATAGTGCTATAGGTACAGGAATACCAACAAATGTAACGATGTCGCTCTCTACTATTCCGGGTGATTTCTCCTCCTCCCTCAACCCAAGCTGCATAATAGTTGCTCCAAAATTTTCCAACCCCGCCATCATCACCGAAGGCTCTGGCTGTCCAATCACCCCCGGACTCATCTATTACCTCAATATTAAATCGGGTACGTGTACTGGTACTGATGTTGAAAATTGCTTAGTAAAAATAAATGAACCAAATAATATGTATGGCACCTCCGGCACCCACCCTGCTTGCACAAGCGGAAGTGGTGCGAGTGGCGGTGCAACTACTCCCCCATCCTCCACCGCACCGGTAACCACCACAATCCCCAATATCACATTTTCCGGATCATCGATTACCTCAGGTGGATCCGCTCAGTCGGTCAGCAATCCGAGTATTCCCGCAATTCAAATTTCAAACACCGGAAAACCCGCCAACTACCATACTCAGAAATTAAGTCTGGACTTCACCTCCAACGGATATTTTGCCGCCAACATGGCCAATGGTGGACATTTTGCATTCATCATGGAGCAGGTTGGTGATGTCAACGCCAATCGCAGCGGGCGAGGATTTGTGATCGGGAATTTAAGTGCGTATTATCACAATGGTGTGATGACAGGATCCACTGTTGTTCCTTCGATGCTCGCTGAAACATTCATCGCCAACGGATCACACATGGTTCAAGGATCCAATTCAGCGCCACAACTAAGGGACAATGTCACCTACCGTGTCGAAGCCACAGTGGTTGACAGACCAGGGATTACACCCACGATCGACCTGCAACTCTTTCAGGGCAACACCCTCATTCAATCGCTCCACTTTGTCGACACATACAATACTGTCGTGCATGATGGCCAAGGACTTGCTATCCTTCACGTGTTTTCCCCAACGCCCGGCTGGTCAATGGACTTCCGCAACATTTCAGTCACCTGGACACCGTAAATTAAGGATGATTTGATTCTCTGTGTGAGTAATCCCCTTCCACCCGCGAGCCACCCACGTGGCATATCCAACCAAAAATGCTCACGCCGCTGATTGACAGCCCTCCTCCAAAGCACTACACTATGCCTACTCTATGCTCACTCCCGCCTTCGGTGAAAAGCTCTCGTTTCATGCGCGGCACGCTCTGAAAGAGGCGCGTGACATGGCTCGCTATACCCGGACGACAGAAATTGAGCCGCGGCATCTTCTCCTCGCTCTGTCACTTGAAACAGGCAGCCTTGGCAGTATTCTCCTGGAAAACATCGGGTTCAAAAAAGACGCCGTTGGCAAGCTGTGTTTGAAGAAAACACCTATCAGAAAATCAGCGCCCCACTCTGACTCCTCACCTACCCTCTCGTCAGCCGCCCAATTGATCGTCAAGCGTGCCTACGTCCTCGCCAAGGAACACGGCTATCCATATGTCGGAACAGAGCACCTCGTTGCTGCCCTCCTCGAGTCAAATGACTCTTCACTCCTGGAAATCATCAAAACGCTTGAGGTCAGTGAGGAAAAAGTTCGCACCGCCCTCGATTCCCATTTGAGATTTGAACACTTCCCCGAACTTGCCCGGATGTTTGATTTTCCCGACTTCCCGATGATACGAGGCGAGGTTCGGGAACGCGAAGGAACGAGCAACCTTTCCCCTCTCGAACAGCATGCTGTCGAACTCACCGAGACTTCTGACAATGAGCATCACTTTGTGGGCCGTGATCGTGAATTGGACCGACTGATACATATCCTCGGTCGCAAAGACAAGAACAACGCCGTCCTCATCGGTGATCCCGGTGTCGGAAAAACCGCGCTCGTCACGGCACTGGCTCTACGTATGAAAGCCGGACTCGCCGGACCGGTACTCTCTGGGAAACGTATCTACTCACTGGATCTCGCCTCACTTGTCGCAGGAACGAGTTTCCGGGGTGAATTCGAACATCGAGTGAAAGAATTGGTCAACGAAGTGAGGCAACGGCCTGATGTCATCCTCTTCATTGATGAAATCCACACGCTTATCGGAACAGGGAACACCCAAGGCGGACTCGATGCGGCCAATATTCTTAAACCCACACTGACCCGAGGCGAAATCCAAGTCATTGGGGCGACGACTTTCGCCGAATTCAAACGTCATTTCGAAAAAGATGCCGCCCTTGAGCGTCGATTCCAACCCGTACGTCTCTCGGAGCCGACAGCCGAAGAGACGCTCAAAATTCTGAGCGAGGCCCGTCCTAATTACGAGAAATTTCATGGCCTCCAAATCGATGATGCTGCCCTCCATTCAGCGGTTGATCTCTCAGTGCGATATATTCCTGATCGTTTTCTTCCAGACAAAGCTCTTGACCTCATCGACGAAGCTGCCTCTCTCGTCCGACATCGGAAGGCTGGTCCCGGAAAGCATAACTATTCCACTCTGCTCTCTCTCGAGCGCGAACTCGCCGAGGCCGAAGACAAAAAAGATCAACTCATCGATGAGGGCGCCTACGACGAAGCCGAAAAAGTGAAGCGTACCATTGGACTCATTCAAGGACGTCTGCATGATATCGTGAAGCACACTGCGTCCACCGAACCCAAATCCAAACAAGCAGTCGTCCAACATGCCGATATCCTTGAAATTGTCTCTCGCACCACTGGCATTCCATTTGCCCGCCTCTCTGAAGATACGCCTGCCGCCCGACTCACGCGTGTCAAAGAGGCTCTGAAGTCACAGGTCATCGGTCAAGATACCGCAAAAGATCAGATCCTTACGACACTCGCCCGTTCCATGTCAGGTGTGAACGATCCGCATCGTCCACTTGGATCATTTCTATTCCTCGGCCCAACCGGAGTTGGCAAGACGCACCTCGCAAAAGTACTCGCGGAAGAATTTTTTGGCGACGAGAAGGCTCTCATTCGACTCGACATGAGCGAATTCATGGAACGCCACTCTGTAGCACAGATTATCGGCGCACCCGCTGGCTATGTTGGCTATGGTGATGGGGGGAAACTCACCGAGGCAATTCGTCGACGCCCCTATGCCGTCGTGCTCTTTGATGAGATTGAAAAGGCTCACCCAGACGTCTTCAATATCTTGTTGCAGATCCTCGATGAAGGCATGCTCACAGATGCTGAGGGTCGAAGAGTCTCATTCAAAAATACGCTGATCATTCTCACCTCAAACATCGGCACCGCGAGCTTTACTCAATCCGCCAAAGTAGGATTTGCAGAAGCTGTCCCAGGTCGAGTACTCCGAGCCGAGTTCGAAGCAATAAAACGCGAAGTGCTTGAAGAACTCAAGAAAGAGATGCGCCCAGAACTCCTCGGTCGCCTGGATCAAATTATTGTCTTCAATGCCCTCAGCCAACCAGTCATCGAACAAATTACCAAGCTCGAGCTGGATCGTCTAAAAATCCGGCTGGCTACACAGGGTATCACACTCACCATCCCGATGGCGATCATTCGCTGGATTGCCGAAAAAAGTTTCGCCCCCGAACAAGGTGCCCGTCTCATAAGAAAGAATGTCCAAGAATATGTCGAATCCGTCCTCGCCGGGAAAATGCTTGGGAAACGACTCCCCAAACGCCTGGCCCTCTCAATTCACCGCAATTCCGTCCTGGCTCGCTGAGCGATACACTACGATCCGTCGCTTCGCTATCGATATTCTTTTTCCGCTCCAATGTTTTGGTTGTGAACGCGAAGGATCAATTGCCTGTCCTACCTGTCTCGATGCGATACCAGAACGCGAATACCAGGAATGTCCAGTATGTCGGAAACCGTATCAGAAAAATGGTGCCACCTGCCGCACCTGCCGACCACATACATTCCTCGATGGACTCTTCATCGCCCGGCCATATCGTCATCGCCTCCTCCAAAAACTTATCTTTGCCCTAAAGTATCGTTTTATCGAAGCAGCAGCTGATCCGCTCGCCGTCCTCCTCACCGCGAGCATCTCTCATCATCCGTTTCCCCTTCCCGATCTCGTTATCCCCGTCCCTCTCCATGCCAGACGACTTCGTTACCGCGGTTTCAACCAAGCCGAAGCCATAGCCCGAGCGCTGATGGCCAGGCTACTCCCCGGCTCACCGATTCCCATTCGCAACGACCTCCTCGTTCGAGATCGTTTCACCAAACCACAGATGAAAACCGATTCAAAAGTTGAACGCCAAGCCAACCTCTCTTCCGCCTTCATCACACCACTCGAAACAGCCGGACCACTTGTCGGAAAGTCCATCTGGCTCATTGACGATGTCGCAACTACGGGTACCACACTCGATGAATGCGCTCGCACTTTGAAAACAGCTGGGGCAAAATCTGTCTGGGGTGTCGTCTTGGCACGATAAAACAGGAAGCGCTTCATTCCATCACATGGATCTCACTTTGGATGCTGCGCCGACAATGAGAGCGGTCGAGTCCCCTGTGTCTTCGCCACCAGTCGACCAATCAAATATTCGACTGGTGCGTAATTGTCCGTCAATTTCGGATAGCGCGTCAAATCGAGCGGTGCAGTATCAATCAATTTCCCCTTGAGTGATCGAAGAAAGGGATCGGTCTGAGAGGTGAACAATGAGCCATTGAAATCAATCGGGGTAGAGTGCTTAAACCCCAAGAAGATGACATTTTGTCCCTCTGTCGGATGATCCGGCTCAGTCAAAAAGAAATAACTACTAGGAAAAATTTCTTGAAAGGTTCGCATCTCAGACAACAGGAATGACTGGCCCTCATCCGCCACCAGACGTCCGATAAAATTCCCAAGAAAGAATCCTTTATCATTCAACTTCGCGCGTGCTGCTTCAAAGAACTCGGCTGTGGCCAGATGCATCGGAATTGAAAATGAATAATAGACATCACTGTAAATGAGGTCGTACCTCACCTCCGTACCATGGAGAAATTGCCGACCATCAACCACATGATGTATCAGGCGATTATCTGGTTTCAGTCCAAAATACCGTTCGGCAATCGGTTGCAGTGCGGGATCAATTTCTGCGACATCCACTTGAATATTCGGAACATCCTGTAAGAGTTTCTTCGGGATATTATACGCGCCCCCACCAATGATCAGAGCCCGGTGAATATCTGGGTACAAGACCCGGTACAGAGCCGCATATTTGACGCTCTCAAAGACGGGTTCATCACTCTCAAGATATATCGCTCCCGAAGGGGTATGGTCCTGCAGAAAGAATCGGGCCGGTCGATTATCATACTGACCATCAACCACATTGACTTTCTGATACCGTGTTTCCTGGCCATACAGAGATAGGTCTGGGCCCATGGCAGGCGCAAAGATTGCTCCCAAGATACCGATGCAGAGCAATCCTCCAACGACACTTCCACGCACCTGAGCCATCAACAACAATGCCGCACCCAAACCAAGCAGCAGTACCACAACACCGATCAAAATTGCGTTCACCCCAAAGTGCGGAATAAGAAAAAACCCTGTCCCGAGACTGCCGATAATACTCCCTGCGGTCGACCAGAAAAATATTCTCCCCGAGATTGTTCCGATACCCGCTTCCGGCGTGAGACGACTTTGTAAATTGATTGCAAATGGTGAAAGTAGCCCAAGCAAACAAGCGGGAAGGAAAAAAAGACCACTCGAAACAATGAGTGGACCACTGACAGCATCCAGTGAATGAGCCGCCAGAGGCAATATGAGAACGACGCATAGATAGACAAGATAGATACTCAGGCCACTGGCTGTGATAATAAAAGCAAACAGCCGTTCATTCGGGTACCGGTCCGAGAGACGGCCCCCGATCGCATAACCGATACTGAGAGCAGCTAGGATGACACTGAGGACACTCGAAAAAGTGAAGATGGTATTCCCAAAATAAGGTGCCAAAATCCTCGTCGCTACCACTTCTACGACCAGCACTACACCGCCCGTGACAAAGACTGCAAATGGAAGTCGATACATATTGAGCACGGATACGACCATACACAGTGGAATGACAACCATCGACAAAGAAGTGACACACCTCCTGAAACAATACTAGGTACAAAAAGAAGATAGTGCTCCTAGCCTTACCCCCTCCTTGATTTGGAACGCTCGTGTTTCCAGCGTGGAGCAAAACGGATCATCCAAGTGAAAAATCTTGCCTGGAGATGGTTCATGCCGTTTCGCACCATAGTCTCATGTACTACTCGCTGGAACTCCTTCAGATCATTACCCTCATAACACAGCTTGCCATCCTTGAAGCAATAGCTGCAATACCGACTATCTTCGCGCAACCCCGAGTCCTTATCAAATGGCATCAGACAACTTTCACACATAGTCTTCTTCTGGAAAAACGTCATAAACTCATGCATGAGCGATTTACTCACTTCTAGTATAGAGCCATTCCACTCATTTCTGAAAGAGTCAGCTACAAGAGAGAGTCGCACAAATATGTGGCTTGAAATGGGGACGCTAGCGTGCTACTCTGGCAAAAGCATACTACATTGGAGAGGTGGCCGAGCTGGCTGAAGGCACCACACTGCTAACGTGGCAGGGATTAATCTCCCTCGAGGGTTCGAATCCCTCCCTCTCCGCATCAAGCTCATAGTATCGAGGGTGACCCGAGAGCCTCGAAATGAGCAATAAAAAAACAGCGATCATTCTAGACCGCTGTTTTTTTATTAACTACTCAAGAGTGCATGTTCCGGTACAAAGTACTTTTGCCGGATCAGTCACCGTCATCTCACAGGCGAAGTTTGTTCTGATCTGTGCCCCAAAGCTATTCTCCGCGTCTACATAACTCGCCGTCTGATATTTGTCATCACCTAGCGGAGTTATTTTCCAGTGAGATATCGTCGGGAAATCAGCTGTTTTCGGGGCTTTGAGCATCGACTCAACTCTCACCTGAGAGCAGGCCTGAGCTTCCCGTGTATGACTTCGCTTTAGTGCCTCTTGTTTCTGCTTCTCCTCTTCCTCTTTTTGTTTAGCTAATTCTTCGCGCTTCTTTTGCGCTTCTTGCGCCTGTTGCTCTTTCTCAGCTTTTTCTTCATCGGTAAACACTCGGTTTATCGTGATTGCGGCTTGAGTTTCATGAGATCCATTTCGAGCAACGAACGTAAAGTCATTGCTCTCATAGTATAGTTGGACATCGTAGGAGAATTCTCCGTTGGTTGTTGGTATAGTTTGTCCTGCAATTCTCACTTCGGCATCACTTGGCTCAACGGTGCCTTTTACGGTGGTACTTTTCTTCTGAAGGGTTATATTATTCTCTGGTTCAGTGATTCGAATTGATGGAGTTCTGTTTGTTGAGTAAAGGAAGCTCCCGCCAATAATCGCCAGTATCACGAATGCGGCTCCAGACAGAGCTAGTTTTTTCTTTGGAGGGAAATTGGTCTTTTTGTAAATCAGGATTGGGATAATGATTGGTAGTGTTATGTACCAGAAGGAAATTCCTATAATGACTGCAAATATCCACCCGATGATTTTGAGAAACTTCTTATTTTCTTTTGCTTGAGCTTCTTTTTGTTCTGGCGTCTGCGGGATCAATTGGTTCACAATTCCTTTATTGAGCCATTCTCCGCAAAATCGGCATTTACTTGCTTCATCCTGAATTTCTTCAGAACAATGTGGGCATTTCTTCATAAACTTTGACGTAGGATTTAATTAGGAATAGCCGTTTGATTTTTAAGATACAAAAATGGTCCCGCGAACCGGACGACAATCCCTTTCGGAACTGCCCGATACCCCTTTCGAGATATCGACCTACGTCAATAAGTGCCGGTCACGAGACCGTTTTTATTGACGTAGGGTTCTATATGACGCCATGCTCGTGTTACCGAGTTTAGGCAATATTGTACCCCCAGTATAACTTGTAAAAGAGCTTCTATCAACTTTTGTTAGGTCATGGTGGTCTCATATTTCCTGAGTATTAGCCTTTTATCCTTCGTCAGAATCAGTCTGCTTTTTAGGCTGGCAAGTAGTTCTCGCTTCTCGATCATCCGCCCTTCCTTCAAGATATACTTGGCGTAGGTGCGGATATCGAACGACTGTTTCTTTTCAATCTCGCTTTCCTTGCCATGCATCCGGAGAACTGTATGTTGGAACTTGTTGTATCGGTCGACCTCATCTTCAAATTGTCGTTTCAGTCCGATTTCATTGATATCAATTTTATCTATGAGTTTCATCATCTGAATTATCAGATCTTCCTCCCGAACATAGCCGAGCCTACAGGAAAGATCTCTTGACCGGGTACACCCGTAGTAGATATAGGAGGCGGTGCTTCCGTCTTTCAGCTTCTTGTATTTTTCGTCGGCCGTGATGCCGGATCCGCAGAGTTCGCAGGTGAGGAGTTTCGTGAAGGCAAACTCCTTGTTGTCCCGTGTGATCCGATCCCGCTTCAGTTGCTCTTGGGTGAGGTCGAAGAGTTCTTTGGTGATGATGGGTTCATGTTTTCCTTCGTACCACTTGCCACTCCCGCGAGGGAATTCGAAGGGACCGTAGTAGAAATTGGTTTGGAGGATGCGGTAGATGTTGCTGAGTGAGAGATTCTTGTTACCCTTGGACTTGAAGTTGATGTCGAATTTGAGCCAGTGATAGACTTTCCGTCCGCTCCAGCGTTCGTACGCGACGCGTTCAAACATCTTCCGGATGATCGGTCCACGTTCCGGATCGACGATGACTTGCCCTCTGCGATCCGGCGATGTGACATTGAGGTATCCGGTCGGGGCGCAGGTCGGCCACATTCCCATTTCGCACCGTGTCCGGAGGCCTCGCTTCACGTTCACTCCTCGGTTGTCGTTCTCAAGTTTTGCCTGAGAGCCGAGGATCATGAGGAGGAACTTCTCATTCGGTGAATTGGTGAACACTTGTCCGTAGG
>CAYLPD010000032.1:0-10164 GCA_964385515.1 uncultured Bdellovibrionales bacterium | reverse complement strand
AGACCGACCCCTGGAAATTTGATTGGAAGAAATTGAACTAGAAAAATTGAGAAGGCTTCCTGCTGATCCATTCGCAGAGTACTAGTTAAGAAAACGAACGAAACAATCCCTAGTCTATTGTTAGAGGGAGGTCTTTGCTGATCTGGTTATACAAATAAGACGTTTCCCCGTTTTGAGACAATGAGTACGCTCGTTTTGCCGCATGTAGAGCCTCATCTTTTTTTCCTATTTTATATTTTGCAATTGCTAGATTCATCCAAAGCTTCCAGATATCTGGATACTTTTCCAGTTTGCCCTGTATGAAAGTTTCTGCCTCTACAGGATCACCTTTCGTTGCTAATAACCATGCCATATTAGTAACAGCAATGCTGAGCTCATTTATCGCCATGGATTTTTGTAGTGCTTCTTTTGATTTAGCATAGTCACCAAGCATAAGATACGCAACGCCAAGATTGCTCAATGTTTGAGCGTCAGCGAACTGAGAAGACGATTCTTCTAGAAAGCTAACCGCATTCTTTGCATCGCCGCGTCTCAGATACTCCGCACCAAGGGAGTTGGCGAGAATATAGTTATTGGAGTCGTATTTGATGTCGTGCGCAGCCAAAGTGAATTCATCGCTCCAATTGTTATTTCTGATAATGGATCTGATTGACCATATAACTACGACTATAGAAACAAGGATTACCAGAGGGGTCTTTAAGTTTTGACTCCGTTTTAGAGAGAAATCTTGTACTAGTACCCCTCCTAACCCAAGCAGGCCCACCATGGGGAAGTAAAACCACCGCTCCGATACAGTTTGCTCCGCTGGGATTATTTGAATAAAAAGAGCTAAACCTATCAATAGCCAAGCTGTAAAGAACGTAGCTAATACGAACTCATTACTCTTTGATCGATGAAGATGATACAGAAAAATGCTGCCTCCCATGATCAAGAGCAACAAAATCGTAAGCGGCAAGTAGAAGCTACTAAAGTCTACTTGTGGGATAGTCCATATCTGTGAAAAACTCAGATGGATAGGGAACAAGAAAGTGCTGAAATACGAGAATAAAATTTTCGGAATGTGTAGAAGCCTCTCAATCAAAGGCAGTGTCATAATGGGTGACTGAGAGACATGAGGAAAATAAATATGTGCTACACCGAGTCGTAAAAACGCATAGACGGTGGCCACTGTCATTGAACTGATAAAGTATGGGAATAACCTCCTTCTTTCATATAAAAACTTGAACGACAGAATGAGGGGAATAAACAGGAAGCCGATCTCATGGGATAAGACAGCGAGTAGCAAAAAGCCTGAGAGGAAAGCATAATCCGTTGTTCTTGCGCTGTTTCTTATGACGATTCTGAATGCAAGTAAACCAAATAAAAAAGACAGCACAATTCCTGAGGAGGATACATACGAAACCGTCTCGACATTCATTGGATGAATCATGAAGATCAGACTTAGAAAAAAAGCGAGTACTTTGCTAAAGCAATGCCTAAAAATAAAAAAAACAAGAAGGCCATTAATGATATGAAAAACAAGCTGAAAGAGATGAAAAAAGAAGGGATGTGCACCAAAGATATTCCAAAGAAGCGAAAAATATATTGTCTGCAAAGGCCGATAGAATAATCCTGTCAAAGTTCCTCCACCCGTATCGAAGGTACTTCCTTTAAAAAAGGTAAAAAAGTTGGAAAAGGAATGAACTACTGAGTTTTCGAGAACTTGCTGCCGATCATCCGAAAGAAACTCCCCAAATAATCCATTGGAGTAAACAAGGACTGTGAGTCCTATAAGCAGATAGGCGAGTTGTTGATAAGAAAGATTCTTAAGGTAGTTAAATAAATTCCCCATACATAGTTCGTCATCTTCAAAAGTAATACCTGTTCACATAGTTTCCTCTTTGTTCTCTGTAATATTCTGTGAGTGTATAAATCGTTTATGGCTTAGAGAAGGGCCCTTCCTCTATCTTCCAGTAAGAGCGCCTCCAATTCCTGGAGCGCGAGACACAATAGTCATTTCTTTTTGCCTCTGCTTGTCTTATACCTCAGCCTATCAAAGACTTTCGATTTCCACAGGGTATGAATTGATGGCTTGATTGATGGGAAAGTGAATTACTATGCTCAGAGTAGTATCTCCTTGACAAGAACAAGTGTTTTGACATCTTTTGACAAGTAAGGTTGTTCAGTCTTATGTTAACAGCAAGAGTTAAATAGATACATCTAATACATTTTTCATACGTGACTATTATCTCTTGGATGGTTTCTCACTCGGGACTTCCGCTGGTCCTGGGCCCAAGAAGAGTATCGATGTAGCGGTGGGAGCGAAGTGTAGCCCGTTCAAAGAGTTTGGAACGTGGCAGGTAACGCCATAACTTGAGTAAATACCAGGTCTATGCATTTCTTTCTTCTCATATTAACCAAGACTGATGCTCGGCTCCAACTGATGCGGGATGGGGAAATTGTGGCGGAAAAAAGCTGGGCCGAGAGCCGGGACCTGGGCCGGCAGCTCTTTCAGGGGATCGAGACGCTTCTCTCTGAAAACAACCTAAATCCCGAGGATGTGACTGATTTTCGGCTTGAAACAGATGTTTCTGATAATTTCACCTCGGTAAAAATTGCTGAGACCGTGGCGCGGGTATATACTTGGGCCGTGAACGAAGTGAAACGTTAAAGATTGGTGGAGTGGTGGGGCTATTGTCTTGCAGAAAAGAGGTAGCATCTCCGGTTGAGAGACTCGTACATGGTGCTGGGTTGACAGAATTTTTAGCGCTTGCTAGACTCACAAGTACTTTAGAGAAAGTTTTCGATTTCTGGAATGAGGTCTGTCGAAAAACTGTTTTCAAGAGAGGAAGTGGTTTCTCGATAGGCTTACTCGCTAAAGTTCGGGTGATGCATATAGTCGGGTGTTCGGGTCGTTCGACCATCGTTGGGACAAGTAAATAATGTAATCCTCATACCCCCGGCTTGTCATTTCGCCTGACAAGACGGAGCGGCGTGAGTGTTTTTCTATGACCAAGAGCAAAGCGCTTCGTGTCAAGGATGCGATCAGTACGGGGTCTTCACTCAAGAAACGTCGGTTTTTCAAGAACCGGATCACCGTATCGCTGCCGGACCTCATCGAGGTCCAAACGGCCTCATACGACTGGTTCTGGAAAAAGGGACTCCAAGAACTCCTCGATGAGATAAATCCCGTGACTGATTTCACAGGGAAAGACCTTGAGCTTTCACTCAACGGCTATTATCTCGATGAACCGAAATATCAGGCGAGTGCGGCCAAGGCAAAGAATATTTCCTATGAAGCGCCGCTCCGGGCAAAGGCCGTGCTGCTCATGAAGAAGACTGGTGAAGTGAAGGAGCAAGAGATTTATCTCGGCGAAGTTCCTCTCATGACTGAGCGTGGCACCTTCATCATCAATGGTGTGGAACGTGTCGTCGTTTCTCAACTCATTCGCTCTCCAGGCGTATTTTTTACCATGGAGTATCAGAAGGGGAAGAAACTTTTTGGCGCAAAAATTATTCCGAATCGTGGAGCCTGGCTTGAAATTGAGACCGATCTCGACGGTGTTCTCTCGGTGAAGATTGATCGCAAGCGCAAACTCGCGGTGACGGCCCTGCTCAAGGCTTTTGGTCGGACCGAAAAAGATATTCGTAAGGCGTTTACAGATATTGATACCGGTGATATCCGTTATATCGAAACAACCCTCGCTAAAGATGGGGCGGCCAATCAGGGAGAGGCGTATCGCGAGGTCTACAAGCGACTTCGACCAGGCGATCTTGCTACTGAGGAAAATGCCAAGCAGATGATTGATGGGATGTTTTTCAATTATGAACGCTACGATTTTGGCGCTGTCGGACGCTACCGACTGAATCAACGGCTTGAAGTTGATCGGCCCGACAAAGAAGAGAACCGAGTGCTCAATTTGGAAGATCTCATTCTCATCATTCGTGAAGTTATCCGTCTCAACAATGATCCAGAAGGAAAGGCGGACGATATCGATCACCTCGGAAACCGTCGTGTCCGAGCGGTTGGAGAACTCATTCAGAACAAACTCCGAGTCGGACTCTATCGCATGGTCCGGAATATCAAGGATCGCATGAGTACCTGTGATGTCGAGACTGTTGTCCCCGGTCAGCTCATCAATCCTCGCCCGGTCGCCGCAGCGGTGAAGGAATTCTTCTCCAGCTCTCAGTTGTCGCAATTTATGGATCAGGTGAATCCCCTTGCTGAGCTTGAGCATAAGCGCCGTCTCTCCGCGATGGGCCCCGGTGGCCTCACCCGGGAGCGCGCTGGTTTCGAGGTCCGTGATGTCCATCATTCACACTATGGCCGCATCTGTCCGATTGAGACGCCAGAAGGCCCGAACATTGGTCTCGTCGGCCATCTCGCGACGTATGCTCGAGTCAATGAGTACGGTTTCCTTGAAACTCCCTATCTTATCGTGAAGCATGAGGTTGCGGCGAAGAAGGAGGATCTCGTCCATCGCATCTTGCGTGAGAATATCGAAGGAGTTGCGAAAAAAGGTGAGTACCTCACCGAGGAGCTCGCTGCTCGGGTTGCTGCCAAGAAAAAAGGTGCGGAGGTGCTCGTTATGCCGTTTGTTTCACTCGAGATCGAGTATCTGAACGCGATTGTTGAGGATCGCAAGATTATCGCTCATGCCGGAATACTGCTGGATGATCATCGCAATATCAAAGAAATGCAAGTGGAAGCGCGAGTGAAGGGTCATCCAGAAACGATTGAAGCAGAGTCAGTCGACTACATCGATGTGTCAGTGAAGCAGTGCATCTCGATTGCGACGGCACTTATTCCGTTTCTCGAACACGATGATGCGAACCGCGCTCTCATGGGATCGAACATGCAACGCCAGGCAGTATCCTGTGTTGTGCCGGAGTCACCGGTCATCGGTACGGGTATCGAAGACAAAGCTGCTCGCGATTCGGGTCAAGTCGTCCTTGCGCTCGATGGAGGCGAAGTGATGTCAGTCGATGCGGATCATATCCTGGTTCGTTCCAAGGCACCCGCGGGATCCAAGAAGGAATATCTCGATCGTGAATATCCGCTCCAGAGTTTCGAAAAATCAAACGCGTTTACTTCGATGAATCAAGTGCCGCGTGTTTCAAAGGGTGACAAAGTTGAAGCTGGAGATTTACTCGCGGATGGTGCGTCGACGGAACAGGGTGAGCTCGCTCTCGGCCAGAATATGCTTGTCGCGTTCATTCCGTGGGAGGGCTATAACTATGAAGACGCCATCATTATTTCGGAGCGTGTGGTACAACGCGATCGATGGAGTTCAATCCATATCGAAGACTTTTCGATTGATGTGCGAGATACCAAGCTTGGACCTGAAGTAGTCACTCGCGATATCCCCAATATTGGCGAAGATCGTTTGAAAAACCTCGATGAGAACGGGATCATTCGTATCGGTGCGGAAGTTTCATCTGGCGATATTCTCTGCGGCAAGATCACTCCAAAGGGTGAAGGTGATTTGACTGCGGAAGAGCGACTGCTCCGGGTCATCTTTGGTGAAAAATCGCGAGACGTGAAGGACTCGTCCCTGTATCTCCCGCATGGTGAGCATGGCAAAGTCGTTGACGTGAAAATCTTCTCGCGTGACAAGGGGGACAAACTGCCGATGGGAGTCTTTGAACAGATTCAGATTTCCGTTGCGCAACTGAGAAAAATCCAAGTGGGTGACAAGCTCGCTGGTCGTCATGGGAACAAAGGTGTCATCTCGCATGTCGCTCCTGTTGAGGATATGCCGTATCTGCCGGATGGAACACCAGTCGATGTGATTCTGAATGCGCTCGGAGTTGCCTCGCGTATGAATATCGGTCAGATCCTCGAAACTCATCTTGGCTGGGCTGCGGGTACGCTCGGTTACAAGGTGGCGAGCTCTTCGCTGGATGGTGTATCTGAGACCGATATCAAGGCAGAATTGAAGAAGGCAGGACTTCCTGAATCAGGCAAGATTCGACTGGTGAGCGGTAAAACAGGTGATCCATATGACAATGAATCTACGGTGGGCATCATGTACATTATGAAGCTCAATCACCTGGTTGACGACAAGATTCACATGCGTTCCATTGGGCCCTATTCACTCATCACTCAGCAGCCGCTTGGCGGAAAGGCTCAGTTCGGTGGACAGCGTTTCGGCGAAATGGAAGTGTGGGCACTCGAAGGCTACGGTGCTGCGCATACCCTCCAAGAAATGCTCACTATCAAGAGTGATGATGTTCTCGGTCGTTCCAAGGCCTATGAATCAATCATTAAGGGTGAAGCGATCAAGAGTCCCAATATTCCTGCATCCTTCCATGTGCTCGTCAATGAACTCAAGGGACTCTGCCTCAATGTGGAACTCAAGGGTGCCAAGACCATCCCCATCGATGGTGAGGATGATGTCGAAACAGTCTAATTCGCTATTCTTACCCATACCATACAACTATGGACAACATCACAAAAGTTAGCGATTTCGACTCAGTCAAACTGACACTCGCATCACCAGCCGATATTCTCGAGTGGTCCAAAGGTGAGATCACTAAGCCGGAAACAATCAACTATCGTACCCAGCGTTATGAACCAGATGGGCTGTTCTGTGAAAAGATCTTCGGTCCATCGAAAGACTGGGAGTGTTACTGTGGTAAGTACAAGAGGATTCGTTATCAAGGGATCATTTGCGACAAGTGTGGTGTCGAAGTAACACGAGCCATCGTTCGGCGTGAACGGATGGGTCATATCAAACTTGCGACGCCGGTATCGCATATTTGGTTTCTGCGCGGTGTTCCATCAAAGATCGGTTTAGCTCTGGGGATTTCACCCCAGGATCTGGAGCGCGTTATCTATTTCTCCTCGTACATTATTACGGAGGTGAAAGAATCGTTGAAAGAGCAAACCCTCGAGGCACTTGAGAAGGAGTACAAGGCCAAGACCAAGGAAATTCGTGCGGCGGAGAAGAATGAAACGAAGCTGGAGAAGGCGCTTGAAGATCTGAAGGAGCAGTATCGCACCACAAAGGACGATATCAAGAACTTGCGTCCGAATCAGATTGTCTCGGAGGTGGAATACTTCAATCTCTCAAGTCGATTCGGTCAGGTTTTTACCGCTGGTATTGGTGCTGAGGCAATTCGCAAGATTCTCGAAAAGATGGATATCCCTGATATGGTGGAAATCCTCAAACGGGAGCTTTCCGAAGATGAATCTGTTGATCAGAAGAAGCTTCTTCAGCGACTAAAAGTGTACCAAGGATTCCAAAAGGCAGATTTGCGCTTGGAGTGGATGTTGCCAACAGCGATCCCGGTTATCCCACCGGATCTCCGCCCAATGGTGGCCCTCGATGGCGGTCGATTCGCGACTTCCGATCTGAACGATTTGTATCGTCGCATCATCAATCGTAACAACCGACTCAAAAAACTCTTGGCCATTGGCGCTCCCGAGGTGATTACACGCAATGAGAAGCGTATGCTCCAGGAAGCCGTAGATGCGCTTTTCGACAATTCAGCGCGTCGTGGTCAGGCTTCAACCGCCGCCTCAACCGGTCAGCGTCGACCGCTTCGTTCACTGGCGGATGCCCTCAAGGGGAAACAGGGACGGTTTCGTCAGAATCTTCTCGGGAAGCGGGTTGATTACTCTGGCCGTTCGGTGATTGTCGTCGGGCCAAAACTCAAATTGTATCAGTGTGGTTTGCCGAAGAAGATGGCGCTTGAACTCTTCAAACCGTTTATCATCAACAAACTGATCGAGAAAGAACACGCACATAATGTTCGAACTGCGGGTCGGATGGTAGATGCCGAGAGCGAAGAGGCCTATGAAATTCTGGATGAAATCATTCCACAGCACTATGTGCTCTTGAATCGTGCGCCGACACTGCACCGTCTGTCGATCCAGGCGTTCCAACCAGTGTTGATTGAGGGAAAGGCTATCCGTCTGCATCCGATGGTATGTGCAGCGTTCAATGCCGACTTTGATGGTGACCAGATGGCTGTTCATGTGCCGCTGACTGCAGAAGCACGAGGCGAATGTGCAACGATCATGCTTTCGTCCAAAAATCTCTTGAAACCAGCTTCTGGAGAACCGATTGTATCCGCTACTCTTGATATGGTCCTGGGGGCGTACTATCTGACACATATCAAGGCTGCAGCTAAGGGGGCCGGGAAGGCATTTGGCACTATGGATGAGGCTATCCTCGCCTACGATACTGGGGCGATTGCCATCAACGCCCTTGTCCGTCTCTCTTGGAATGGAACAATCATAGAGACATCTGTGGGTCGGATACTCTTGAACGATATATTGCCTCTGGAACTCCGTTTCGTGAATGAGGAAATGACCAAGAAAGATCTCAAGGTTCTCATTTCACGTATCCTCGAAACTATCGGTCAGGATGAGGCCGCTCTTTTCGCTGATCGACTCAAGGATCTTGCCTTCAAGTCCGTCTCAAAATCGGGCTTTAGTTGGGGCATGGATGATCTGAAAGTTCCGAAAGAGAAGAATGAATTAATTCATTTGGCAGAGGGGAAAGTCAAACTGGTGAAGGATCAATACAATATGGGTCTCCTCACCAACGAAGAGCGAAAAGGTCGGGTGATTGAAATTTGGAATGAGACAAAAAATGAGATCACTGATGCGGTTCGGGCCACACTCGACAAGGAGGGGCCGGTGTATGCCATGGTGTACTCCAAGGCGCGTGGTTCTGAATCTGTTGTGGTGCAGATGACCGGTATGAAGGGGCTCATGGCTGGTCCGACTGGTGAAACCATTGAGCTTCCGGTGAAGAGTAACTTCAAGGATGGCTTCAATGTTCTCGAGTACTTCATTTCGACGCATGGTGCGCGTAAAGGAATGGCCGATACTGCACTTCGGACCGCCACTGCTGGGTATCTCACGCGCCGTCTCGTGGATGTTTCTCAGGACATCATTGTCCGAGAGAATGATTGTAGTGATACGACGGGTGCTTTCCTCTACCGTGAAGATTCTGACAACATCGGTATGTCATATGGATCTCGCATTGAGGGGCGCTTTGCAGCAGAGACCATCAAGGATCCGAACTCAGGGAATATCATCGCCAAGAAGAACGAACTGATTTCCCGTGCCAAGGGGAAAGAAATTGAGGAAAATAAGGCCATCTCAAAAGTGAAAGTTCGTTCGCTTGTTACTTGCAAGTCTCGTCGTGGTGTTTGTCAAAAGTGCTACGGAATTGATCTTGGGCGGAACGCTCTTGTTGAACTTGGTGCTTCTGTTGGAGTTGTTGCAGCTCAGGCCATCGGTGAACCTGGGACACAGCTGACCATGCGGACCTTCCATGTTGGAGGTGTAGCTGGCTCTGATATTACCCAGGGACTTCCGCGGGTTGAGGAAATCTTCGAAGCTCGGACGCCGAAGACAGAGGCCATTCTTTCAGAAGTTGATGGTCAGGTGACATCAATTGAAAAGGAAGTGAAAGTGGTGAAAGTCACGGTGCTTGACGAAACGAAAACGGAGCATGAGTATTCCGCTCCCGCCAATGCTGCTGTGAAAGTGAAAGTGGGTGACCTCGTCGGCAAAGGATCAATTCTTTCCGAGGGTCATGTCGATCTGAAGAAGCTTCATGAGGTGATGGGTGAGGAGGCTGTACATCGCTATATCATCCGTGAAATCGAAGAGATCTACGCGGCGCAGGGTGAAGGCATCAATGACAAACATATTGAGGTGATCATTCGTCAGATGCTCTCACGTATGCGCGTGGCTGATCCGGGTGATACGATGCTCCTTCCGGGGGATATCGTTGAAAAGGATCAATTCTATGAGGCGAATGAGGAGATTGAAAAAACGGGTGGCGAGAAAGCAACTGGCGAGGTAATGGTACTTGGTATCACAAAGGTTGCGCTTTCAACAGAATCCTTTCTCTCGGCAGCGTCCTTTATGGAAACAGCGCGCGTCCTTATCAACGCAGCCGTTCAGGGTCGTGAGGATCGACTCCGCGGATTGAAGGAAAACGTCATCATCGGACGGCTCATCCCAGCCGGAACCGGCTACCGCGAGGGTCAAGAAAAACGATAGATTGTATGTAGTGAGTACGATACAAAACGCCCTGTGATCCAGGGTGTTTTGTGTGCGTCTAGATTTGTGCATCTAAGCTGGGATGCCATTTCAGTAATTTTCATGCTACACTACCCTCAAAACAAACTTCCCATGTCTCGCGCTCTCTTCGTGCT
>CAYLPD010000031.1:5107-10974 GCA_964385515.1 uncultured Bdellovibrionales bacterium | reverse complement strand
TCAACGAAAAAAAATTGAATTTTTTGAGCGAACGCTCATGGATTTTTTCCAGAAAGCAGGGCGGTCTGAGTTGCCGTGGCGGAAACGGGGGAGGACGGCCTATGAAGTTTGGGTGTCGGAAATCATGTTGCAACAGACCCAAGTGTCACGTGTCGTTGGATATTATGAACGGTTTCTGAAGAAATTTCCGACGATTGATCTGCTCGCTGAGGCAAACTGGGAAGAATTTCTCCCGTACTATGCGGGTCTCGGTTACTATGCGCGTGGGCGGAATATGCTCCAGGCCGCACAGGTGATTGTCAATGAGTACGATGGCAAGTTTCCCCGTGACAAAAAACTCTTGGAAGAGATTCCGGGTATCGGACCGTACACGGCAGCAGCGATCATGAGTTTTGCGTACGGTGATCGACATTTGGCTTGGGATACGAACCTGAGGCGGGTTATCGGGCGCTATTTTCTGGGGAGCAGGCAATCATTGATTGACACGACGTATTTTGAGACGAGCTTTTCAAAGTCGAGAAAGGTGCTAAACGCGGCTTTGATGGATTTTGGAAGTGCACTTTGTACTGCTCGGCCGAAATGCGGAGCGTGTCCGATTCGTTCGCACTGCCGCTATTCTCGGGAAGGCGGGCGACAGGAGAGGGTCGAACAGCAACCAAGAACGAAAACCCAAAAACAGAACACTGATTGGAGTGAGGCTGAGGTGGTTGTGACACTTCATGATCGGCATCGTCTCTACTATTCATCCAAACGGACGGGGTATGCACCGTTCACTCTCCCGGCAGGCTACAATACGCGGGCGGGGATCAAGGCGTACTTTGAGAAGCGGTATGGTCTGACGTTGTCGGTTCGTCCACCACATGAGAGATCTCGACTCAATGGCCATCTTCGCGTCTCTGTCAACGCTCAGATTTTGCTGGGGCGACCAACCTTTCGAGTATATCCACCGGAGTCGCTCAATCAGCGTTGACGGGAAACCGATTTCATCTTCTCTCTATTCTCCGCTATACTGAAGGGGGATAATTCGTACCTCATTCCAGAGTTTCATGCAAGCCCGGCAGATTAATGTGTATTTCTTTTTTCTCATCATGTTCCTAGTGGGAGTGATGGTGTTTTTCATTTTTCAACCGTTTCTGACGGCTATCATTGCGGCGGCCATCCTCTCCATTCTCTTTCGGCCGGTGTACCTGGCGCTCCTCCGCTGGTTTCCGGGGCGGGTGGGCACAGCATCGTTTCTCACTTGTTTGCTCGTCAGTCTCATCATCGTCACACCGGTACTCACCGTGCTTTCATTGGCGATTGCAGAGGCCAATCATCTCTATCACACGATCGCCGAAGAACGTTCTTTTGTTGGTGTGGTGAAGGTTGGTGTGCAGACATTTCATGAGACTTCCTTTGGTCAGGTCGTGTTCAAAGATTCCGCGTTTACGACAGAGAGTGTAATGGAGGATATCCAACGCTTCAGTCAAAACGCACTGGGACTCCTTCAGACAGCGTATCAGAGTATTACCCATTTTGTTTTCTGGGTTTTTGTGATGTTTTTTACCTTGTTTTATTTTCTCATTGACGGGGATCGCGCCTTCAACCGATTGATGCAATTGTCACCCCTGAAGAATGAACATGAGCGGCTGCTCGCAGAGAAATTTATTTCTATTAGTCGAGCGACTATCAAGGGAACGCTCGTAGTGGGTGCTATTCAGGGGTTGCTCGGTGGTCTCGCATTTTGGATCGTCGGCGTCCCATCGCCAGCCATTTGGGGACTATTGATGATTCTCTTCTCGATTATTCCGTTGGTAGGATCGGCTCTTGTGTGGTTGCCAGCGGCGATTATCTTGCTCCTCATGGGCCAGATTTGGCAAGGGATTTTTCTCTTGATTGTTGGCTTTGGAGTGATATCGCTCGTGGACAATATCCTGCGCCCGAAACTGGTCGGCAAAGATACACAGATGCATCCGCTGATGATATTCTTTGCAACTTTGGGTGGGATTTCTCTCTTTGGGCTGCCGGGTTTTATCATTGGTCCCATTGTGGTTTCGCTTTTTCTGGCCCTTGGAGAAATATACTCGATTGAATTCAAGAGCCAACTAGCGGAATACAATAGTCATTAGTCTATGTTGACCGCGTGGCAGTCATTGCCGCTGTCGCTTCATCCGGTGGCGTTTGTTGTTGGCGGGTTCCCTGTGACCTGGTATGCGCTCCTCTATCTCACGGGGGCGTTTGTGGCTGCTGTTTATTTCGTCCACATGGCTCGCCGGTCTGGACTCCTCATTGATGCTGAAGCGAGTGTCGAAATGATCGTGAGTATCCTCTGGGGAGTGATCATCGGTGCGCGGCTTGGCTATGTTGTGTTTTATGGTGGAGCTGAGTTCGTGAACGAGCCTTGGCGAATCTTTCTCCCGTATGATTTCAGCCGTGACATGTGGATTGGTATCCGAGGGATGAGTTTCCATGGCGGACTCATTGGCGGGGCGTTCGGGCTTTTCTTGTATACACGTGAAGCCCAGCGTGATTTCTTTCGTTACTCAGATGTGTTGGTGCAGGCGGTGCCAATAGCTCTTTTTTTTGGACGGATCGGCAACTTTCTCAATCTCGAGATTCTCGGACGGGTGACACATGAGGCGTGGGGGATGTACTTTCCTGGATCGGTATCACTTCTTCACCCAGTAGTGTTGTACGAGGCCGTATTGGAAGGAGTATTGCTTTTCCTTGTCTTGAACGGATTGGGGAGATGGTTTGGCACAAAATCTGGCTATCTCACCGCCGCTTTCCTTTTTCTCTACGCGGGTATTCGATACTTGGCTGAAGGCTATCGAGCGATACCCCTCCCTGAGCACATGGTGTTCCATATGTTTACGATCGGTCAGGCGTTGTCACTTGCGATGGCGCTGTTTGGGATGATTATTATCCTCATAGTCCGGAAACGCATGGTATACTCTAGATAATACCTATGAATAAAAAATACGGCATCGCACTCGCGATCGGGGTGGTCGCTATTGTTGGAGGAATTATTTGGTGGGGACTTTCTGAGGATGCAGCGAAACCGTCTTTGGATCAATCAGTAACGACGTATTTCTATGGTGAAACATGTCCCCATTGCCTGGATGTCCGGAAGTTTCTGGACGAGAACAAAGTAGAAGAAAAATTCAGTTTTGTGAAACGCGAAGTTTGGAATGATCGGACGAACGCGGCGTTGATGCGCGAAGCCGCCGGGGTTTGTTCCCTGGAAGCCAAGGAAATAGCCGTTCCATTTGTTTTTTCTGATGGTCAGTGTTTGATCGGAACGCCAAAAGTGATCGAATTTTTCAAACAAAAAGCCGGTATTTAAATCCATGCGTGAAATTGTCCCCCCCAAAGCCAAATCAATCTCGCATGCCAAGATGATCTTCGACGGAGTGGCGCGTGGTCGCGAATATCGCTCGCCGAGACCAGAGTGTGCTCCACGCCCGATAATCACACCGGGCATGATTCGCGCGAGGCGGCAGCTTGATGCCGTGCTCTTGAGGGAGGAGGCGCATGCTCGACCAGTTGTGCTCAGTTTCAAACGTCGTTGGCGGAAGTGGATGTTGTTGAGACGACTGTTTGTTGTGTCGCGTCGCTTCAGTCGACGATTGGGGCGTCTGCTGCCGGAACCGGGTAATGTATCGCCCAAAAAGGCGTTGTATGCGTCCCTTTTCGCGGGCGTGAGTTTCGGTATGGTGTCCATGACCGTCATTCGGGATATGAGTGGTGATGAGGCCAATGCGAGCACGCCGAGTCCGGTAGTGAAGGTGGAGCCTGATGAATCAACACAGGTTTCAAAGGAACTTTCCGAAGAGAAGAAAAAGTATGATCCGAATGACGACCTCTTCTTGCAATTTTTCAGCGAGGCAGAAAAGGAGGAATACCGAGATCAGATCCAGGAGCTGGTAAAAGGCTATCCGATTGAAGACATGCTCCCATATATCCTTGAAAAGGACCGAGTGGTTGCGGCTTTTCTCATAGGGATTGGCAAGAAGGAGAGTAATTGGGGAAAGCGGGTTCCGGTTCTGGACGGCCAAGACTGTTTCAATTACTGGGGCTATCGAGGTGTGCGTCGGCTCATGGGCACAGGTGGTCATACCTGTTTCAATAGCCGCAAGGACGCAGTGGACACGGTGGCTCTTCGGATCGAATCGTTGATTTATTCATCCAAGATAGATACTCCGGCGAAAATGGTTATTTGGAAATGCGGCTATAGCTGCGATGGCCATAGCCGTGAGAGCGTTCGGAAATGGATTTCAGACGTTGACATGTATTTCAAAGAACTGAATCAGGAAGAGGGCGGGCCGATTGATTCGTAGTTGGCATTGCTGAACATCTTGACGTGTGAGAATAAAATGGCCTGATATAGACTGCCGGGAGTGGCGGTTTTTTTGCTTCAGATAGCCATAATTGGCAGTTATAGCGCTCAAAAACCTTTGACCGAGTAGCAGAAAAATGCTATCATCGGGACTATGTCTCAAGGCAGTCTAGCGGAAAAGGTGGTAATTCCTAGCAGACATTTATGGGTATTTATGGCGGTGTTTTGAGAGTGGGGAAACGGGAAAATACACGACGCGGGTTCCTCTTTTTCCAATGGCTGAGTCTTTTCGGAGTCATGGTTCTCGCATTCGGTTCAATCGCAGAGCATTCGAGTGCTTCGGATCCGGTTTCTCGTTCAGTTGACTCTCCCTCACGTGCCAGTCTGTGTGATTGGCAGCGCGATTACGGGTTCTTCACCGGTACTCAACCGTCAGCGAGGGTCGAAATGAATACCTGTGAGCGAGAGCTCTCGTCTCTATCTCGTCAATCCGAATCGGCAATACCCGTACAAGCGGGACTGACTGCTTCAATCGGTCGAGAGAAAACGAGCTTTGAATCTGAGTTGCGCGAGATTGTCAAAGGTTATCCAATTGAAGCGATGGTTCCGGTGATCGCCGAGTACGATCGAGAGATCGCTGGCCTCATTGTCGGGATTGCCAAGAAGGAAAGCAATTGGGGGAAGCGTGTACCTCGTACAACGACGGGCGATGACTGTTTTAATTATTGGGGGTACAAAGGGGCTGGTGCGCGCGGTATTGCGATGGGACACGGATGTTTTGGTGAGACCACTGAGGCAGTGCATGCAATCGGTACTCGATTGCAGGAGCTCGTGGCACTCCGACGGACGAGCGAACCGGCGAATCTGGTTATTTGGAAATGCGGATCATCTTGTGCGAGTCATTCCCCAGAAAGTGTCCGGAAATGGATTTCAGATGTTGATATTTACTTCCGCGCCATCGCCCGGAAGTAACTCGTGATGCAATTGACATGATTGAGCTGAATGCCAAAGGGTAGCAGTGTCTCTTCTCCCGCACATAATATTTATTGGCGAGATGGTATACTGGAGACAAAGATATCTCCATGCATTGGCTCACTTTTGCGCTTGCCGGTTATTTTTTCAATGCGGTTACGGCGCTTTTTGATAAGTTTCTGCTGGCTGGTCGAATCAAGGAACCAGTCGTATATGCTTTTTTCGTTTCCATTCTTTCCTTATTTGCGGTGGTACTGGTTCCCTTTGGTTTTCAACCAATTCCATGGCAAACCGTGGTTGTCTTTGTGATCTCGGGAGTACTGTTCCTCTATGGTCTCGTGGCGTTTTATAATGCGGTGAAGCGGAGTGAAATCAGTCGGGTGGCGCCGCTGGTTGGGATCACAATTTCTCTCATCGCTGGTGTCGCGTCGCTGGCGTTTGGGCCGGTTGCCACCCCATCATTTTCCCCAGCGCACTTTTTCTCGTTGCTGCTCTTGCTTTCTGGGGCATTCTTGATCGCTTTTGATCTGCCCTTGAAAAAAAACGATGCCCTCATGAAGTCTACGCTGCTCGCCGG
>CAYLPD010000031.1:2088-5007 GCA_964385515.1 uncultured Bdellovibrionales bacterium | reverse complement strand
AAGCTCTATTTCTGGGATTGGTTTCAGAAGGGGATGGCGATCATCCTGATTGGTCTCGGTATGTGGCTGGCAGTGACTCAGGGTGTCGATTTTCTTTTCCTCTAACGAAACCCTATGCATCAAGCACCAATGAATGCATCGTCAGAGCCGACGCATTCGCATTGGCGGGGTGTGATGAAGGTGATTGGCTATACGCTCGGAAGTGTTTTGCTTCTCGGTTTGGGTATCTTTGGTTATTTCAACCTTCCTGGGCCGGCACCACGTGAAGATGTGCATCTGGGCATGACTTTTTCATCTCGCTACGCGACTGATCTTGGACTCGATTGGCGCGAAACATACCGAGCGCTCCTCAATGAGGTGGGCGTGAAAAAGCTGCGTCTCCCAGTCTACTGGGATTTGGTCGAGCCGACGCCAGGAAAGCGCGATTATACCGACATCGATTGGCAATTGGATATGGCCGAGCGCTCGGGTGCAACCGTTATCCTCTCCATTGGACAGCGAGTGCCACGTTGGCCGGAGTGTCATATTCCTCATTGGGCGAAAGTGGGCAGCGACACTGAACGACAAGTGGCACTCAAAGCGTTTATGCGTGAGACCGTGGAACGGTATCGTGACCGGGAAGTCATCGTTACGTGGCAGGTTGAAAATGAACCCTTCCTGGTTTTCTTTGGTGAGTGTCCAGCGCTTGATGTGAAGTTTTTGGAAGAGGAGGTAGCACTCGTTCAATCACTTGATCCGACGCGACCGGTGCTGTTGACTGATAGCGGTGAACTTTCCGTTTGGTATCGGGCTGCTCGACGCGGTGACATGTTTGGTACGACGATGTACCGCAAGATTTACAAGGGAGGTTTGGGTTATGTGACGTATCCGATTGGACCGAATTTCTTTCGCACAAAGGAAAAACTGGTTCGGCTGCTCACTCATCAGCAGCATTTTTCGGTGATTGAACTGCAGGCTGAGCCTTGGGCCTCAGGTTGGGTGGTCAATGTGCCGCTTGAAGAGCAGTTTTTGACGATGAATGATCAGTTGCTCGAAGAAAATGTTACGTACGCGAGGCGCGTTGGTTTCGAGGATATTTATCTCTGGGGCGGGGAGTGGTGGTATTGGTTGAAAGTGAAACATGATTCGCCGGCGGTTTGGGAGAAGGGCAAAGATCTCTTTCGACGCTATCCGTGATTTGATATGCTCCTCATCCTCGACAATCTCCGGAGTGCCTATAATGTCGGAGCCCTGTTTCGTTCAGCTGATGGGGCGGGTGTAACGCATGTCTATCTCGTTGGGATTACACCGGCACCCGTGAAATCAGGTCAGGTTTGTCTGACCAGAGCAAGCAAGACATTGCGCAAAACCGCTCTGGGTGCGGAGTGGGCGGTGCCGTGTTCGGAGGTGCGATCACTGGCTCGTCTCATCACTCGTCTCAAGCGTGAAGGCTATGAGATTATCGCTCTCGAAGAGGGGGCTCACATTTCTAGTCTCGACTATCGAACATGGCGACCCAAGCCTGGCCGAATACCGGCGCTCATCGTGGGCAACGAGGTCGCTGGTCTGAGTGCACGAACGATGGCTCAGGTTGATACCGTTATTCATCTTCCAATGCGAGGCATGAAGCACTCGCTCAATGTTTCGGTAGCGGGAGGTATTGCTCTGTATCACATCTCGGCTACAATAGAGCGGGGAGTTGATAGAAAGAGAAAAAGTGATAGTAGTTAGTAGTGAGAATACGGGACTCCTGCTAGCTACTTTTTCTTCTCTAATCACTAGCTACTGCTTCTGGTATGAAAAAAGGAAAGAAACCCAAAAAGATCGCTATCTTTGATATCGACGGCACCATTTTTCGGAAGAATCTTCATTTTGAACTTATCAATGAGCTGTCGTGGCTCAAGGTGTTTCCGAATTCGGTGCGCCGGGAGCTGAGCGAAGTGTACAGTCATTGGCTCGAACACTCCGGAACGTACGAGGAGTACCGTAAGGCAATTGTTCGCATTTATGCCGAGCATATTGCTGGAGTCACGGAGGCGGCTGTTCGTGAAGCGGCACATATCGTCGTACCGTTTCATGCGCGGCGCACGTATCTTTTCTCCGAAGCGCTCATCAAAGACCTCCGCAACCAGGGGTATCACCTACTGGCTATTTCGGGTTCGCCGATCGAAATCGTCGAGGAATACAATGAGCATTATCTCCACTTCGATCGGGTGTTTGGGAGTATTTATACCAAGGATGAACAAGGGGTATATACCGGTGTGGCCGAGTTCGAGCCATCGCGCAACAAGGGTGAAGTACTCCGGCAGTACGTCTACGAGCATGGGCTCACCCTTGAGGATTCCTATGCGATGGGGGATACAGAGTCTGATGCGAGTATCCTCCGCATGGTGACGCATCCGATTGCCTTCAATCCAAATCAGAATCTCAAAGAGTTTGCTGATGCCGAGGGCTGGCGCATCGTGGTCGAAAAGAAAGATGTTATTTATGAAATAGGGGGAGGAAAGGAAGCTAGAGGTTAGGTTTTAGGAATGAGAAAATACGCTATGCACGAGGAGAAAATAAAATCTTACCGAGATCTGATTGTCTGGCAGAAAGCCAAGAGTGTTGCGGTACTTGTGTACAAACTCACTGAAGACTTTCCTCAGACAGATCTGTACGGCCTCACTTCGCAGATGCGGAGGGCAGCCGTCTCTATTGCTTCCAATATTGCTGAGGGACATGGTCGCGGAACAAAGAAAGAGTTTCACTACTTCTTGCATATCGCCTATGGATCCGGGGCCGAGCTCGAAACCCAGTTTGAGATAGCACTTGAGTTGGGTAAACTGAAGCGGGGAGAGTATGAAGAGGCGCTCGGTATGCTTGATGAAGTCATGCGGATGTTGAATGTCCTTCTGAGAAAAGTAAGAGATGGTGACTAGAGGCTAGGGACCAGGAATT
>CAYLPD010000031.1:0-1988 GCA_964385515.1 uncultured Bdellovibrionales bacterium | reverse complement strand
CCCCTAACCCCTAACCCCTAACCCCTAACCCCTAACCCCTAACCCATGTCCTTCAATCTCAATAGTTCGCTTGATAAGTTCATCCGGAAGACGCTGTGGCTGTGGCTGCCGTTTTACGCTTTTCGGGTACTGGTGAGGGAATTCGGCGACTGGCTCTCAGCTAAGAAATAAATGAACGGTATGCTGGGCCGATGGCTTGGAAGGAAGCAATCCGGTCGACTGTGGCCGCTCCTTGTCTGGTGCAGTGTGATTTTTCTGTTTTCTCAGATGCCGGGGAGTGGGCTAGCCGTTGAGCCACCGCTCTGGTATGTACTGGAACGCAAGAGTGCTCATGTCGTCGAGTACGCAGTGCTTGCCTGGCTCGCGTATCGATTTTTTGCGGCTCAGTATCCGCGCGAAACTCATCGGTGGCTCGTGATACTCACTCTTGCATTTGTTGTTGCTTATGGAACGCTCGATGAAGTCCATCAGGCGTTTGTTTTCGGTCGTGGTGCCCGGTTCACCGATGTCATGATTGACGGCATCGGAGGTGGACTTGCGCTCTTTTTCATTTCGGTGCTGCGGTCGAAACGATGATATACTCTGATTTCCTAGAGGAAACACGAAGCCAGAAATCCTGACATATATGAAACGAAAATTCTTCTTCTTTGCTTTCCTCTGTATCCTGTTCTCGTTCTCCGATGGTGCTCAGGCAGCGACCTACTATGTCGGTAAGTCTGGTGCGGACGGAAATTTGTGCGCTACCGCCCAAAGCAGTGCCGCTGGAAGCCGTAAGCTTTCCATCGGGAGCGGGCTCGGCTGCCTGTCGGCAGGGGACACTCTGTCTATCGGCGACGGCACCTATGCGGAAACGCTTCAGAACATTCCCAATGGCTCGGTCGGCAACTATATCACGATCCGGGCGGAGAACGATCACGGCGTCGTGATGACAGGCCTGGATATGGTCAATACGGATGCTTACATCAGCATTCGCGGGATCAATTTTCGATCTGGGAGCAATGGGAAAAGCATCCTTGGCAATCATCTCAAATTCAAACTTGTCGAATTCCGCGGTGGTGCATCGAGCGGCAATGAGGCTAATCTCACCGTCGGTTCCAATGATTTCAACGATACCGCAGACATTCTGCTCGAAGATATCGTTTCGCACGGTATAGGTAACGGCCGTTACAACATCCTCATTTATAACTCGGATCGTGTTGTCGTCCGACGCGCAGTGATCCGGCACGATGGCGGTTGGACCGGCCCGAGTAATCCATCGGCGGGTATAAATTTCTACGTCAGCTCTGATAGCTGGTGTGAGAACTGTATTATTCTCGACTCAATTGCGAGTCTGGATTGGTCCGGTGCCTTTTACATAGTCAAGAACTCGAGTGTCGCTCATGCCAATAATGGCAACGGTATCATTGGTTCGATTATGCTCAACAACCCCGATCTTGGGTTGCGAATGGATGCCTCATCCTCGGGCAACAATATCAGCAACGTCACTCTCGCCGATAATGTGCTGTGGGACAACGCTAATGGTGGGATCAGCGCGTGCTGTTCGGGCAGCGTAACCGCGACCGCCAACCGGCTGACGATTGGACGCAGCGCTGTGACGTTGTCGGGCGACTGGAAAGGAGGTTACGGTGATTTTTCCAATGGTTCGGCGACGATCACGAACAGTATCTTCCGCGATATGGATGTCGATGTGCAAGGCAACACGGCGACCTATTGCGACAGCTACAGCAGTGCGACAAATAATTGCTCATCCACCGGCGAACAGACCTATGACCCGTTGACAAACGGGTTGCTCTACTTACCTCGTATCGAAAGCGGATCGAACCTCAAGACGGCTGGTAGCGGTGCGGGGCAGATCGGGGCGCAAATCGTCAACAAAATTGGCACCGATGGAACTTTGCACGGAGAAACCGGGTGGAATACGGACACTGGCAATGCGCTGTGGCCGTGGCCCGATGAGGCGTGGGTCAAGCAGGTGATGTGTACTGATG
>CAYLPD010000030.1:7688-11147 GCA_964385515.1 uncultured Bdellovibrionales bacterium | reverse complement strand
GGATGCTATCTACATTGACAATCGTGGTACGGGCAATGGCCTCCGCATCGACGACACTTCGGGCGATACGACGCCGTTTATAGTAGACCAGCATGGTCGTGTCGGAATCGCCACTGCTTCCATTTCAGAGGAAGCTTCGACAGAGCGGCTGCTTCAGGTTGGCTCAGAAACCAACCGCGGCAATAGCGTGACCTATGGCGAGGTAGTGACGAAGGGACTGAAAGATATCACCGCTCTCACGAATATTCGGGATGTATTTGTCTATGATACGACCATGGATAGCGATGGCGGCCGTTGGATCGATTGGGCCACGACCGAACAGCTCTCATGGTATACGGAAACCTTGGATGATGGCCCGAGCGATTCCTGTAATATCTCAACAGACGACCGCTGTTACAAGGCTTCTTTCCCGCGTAAGGCTATCTTGGTCGTGACAACTGACGCACTCTATATATTCGACGCTCAGGACAATACGATGTGGATGAAGTTTAGTCAGCATTCTAGCGGCTATGCTCTCGGTGTAGACACCAACAATGATCCGTCGAGCGTCACGGCACTGAATGGCGTCATCTATGTCGGGACCAATGGTTCGGCAGCTGGCGGACTGTATGCTATCGATTTTGTCTACGATCGGATGTGGAATTATGATGCCACCGATCGGTCTGGAGCAGATGTTGGTATCGGTAGTCGAAATGGTGCGGTGACTTACAACAGTGACAATAACACCAACTTTGACCTTGGTACCGTCGGTACGGTGGCCGATTGGGCGAGGATTAATGATGTATCGGCGGCCGTCATCCAAAATAGTACCACCCAGGTAGCGACGGCTATCACGCCGCGTAATGGCTTGACTATGGTGGCGCTCGCAACCGACTCTGGCCTCACCGTGATCAACCTTACTGATCAGAGGATTCTTCAGTACTCTGATGCGACTGACAATGACTACAATGCGGTCGTGATCACAAAGAACGCCAAGTTATACGGTCTCAACGAGGCACTCGGGCAGGTGGATATGTGGTCCGATATCGATGATGACGAGGCGAGCGAGGTTAACGGTACCCCAGGGAAGATTCTCGATGAAAGCTCTACACCACCTCTGGCTGCCAGCGCGCCGACCATCGCCGCAAACGCTCCAGACGCGCTCGAAGTAGTGGAAAGGGGTTCACTGGCTGATGGCGGCGTCCTGGCTACCGCGGCCATTGCAAGTTCCTCCGATATTTTGTATGTCGGTCATAGCCTTGGATTGACGGAAATTCACATCCAGCAGTCATCAGCTACTGCCTGGACTGGTTGGGCAAAGTTTACCAACACGACTCGCCAGACGACGCTCATGACCAATACCATTCGTCGCATGCATACGATGGATGATGCTTCAGGCGATGTGACCAATGCTGCCAAGACGGACGTGCTGGTAGCGAAGGGAACGCCGACTTATGGAATCAACGGCGTTCGTGGGAAAGCCATGAGTTTCAATGGCACCTCGCAGTACCTCTGCTCTGGTTCAGCTGGTACGTGTGCCAACGACACTTCGGACAACCACAGTACGGGCAGTTGGTCCATTCAGCTCTGGTTCAAGCATTCGGCGAGCATCGCTGGTACCGACATGCTCTATAATCGTTGCTACACGACCACGCCTGCGGCGGCTGCCTGCACCGCCGTCTTCATGAACAGCACAGGCACGCTCTCGGCTGTAATAGATGATGATTCGACGTATACCGCATGGACCGCGAATACGTTCGATCAGAGCGCGACGACGACGATGACCTTTAACGATAATCAGTGGCATCATGTGATCTTTACTCGAACGACTGCCAGCGGCATCAACCTGTATGTTGATGGAAAGGTAACCGCGCTGACTGGAACCGCGCCGACACTCACGCTTGATGGATCTCAAATTATGGCATTTGGTGCGGACTGTAGCGTTGGGGGAGCGTGCGGCACTGGGGCCAACTTCTGGGACGGGGCTATAGACGATATCTCCATCAGTATCTTGGGAGCGGCTGGTGCAACCGATACCATAACGGGTCCACAGGCGCGACGTATATTCAATCATGATCGTCCGGCAGTCAACAAGAAAACGATTACCGTGGCAGATGCAACGACTGCGACTTCAACGACGATCGGCGACTCTGGAGAAGCATGGATCCCCAACGAGTTTGCTGGTGCTATTGTAGAGCTTACCGGCGGGACTGGTGCCGGGCAGACGCGACGGGTTGTCTCCAATACCGCAACGGTCTTGACGGTCTCTCCGGCATTCAGCTCTACTCCAGATACGACGACTGATTTTGAGATCGAGCCAGAGCGTCTCTATGGTGGTTCAGATGCGGTGACAAGCATTGGAGTTACCTCAGACATTCCGATCGGTGAAGCGAGAATGCTTTGTGCTGGAACCAACAACAGCTCAGATGCTGGTGGAGTAACGTGCTTCAACCACCAGGCCGGCCCGAACCTGGTCGCAGATATCTTTCATAGCGATTCTGAGAAGTTTGATGATGCGGCGACAGAATGGACTGGCACGGACTATGATGATATTCGATCGATCGATTTTTCTGGTCGGGCGCTTGTCATTGGAACAGAAGCGCACTTCTGGACCGAGACTGAAGATGTCCGCCTGGGTCAAGGTATGGATTACCTTTCCAATAAGTTGGTAAACTTCCAGAATCAAATACTCAATCTTGGACTACAGACACTGGCTGGAAGCGCCGGTATCGAAGTAGGCCTTGTTGGCGGAGCGGACTTGGCGGAGCGGTACTATTCGAATGAGTCGCTTCAGGCGGGTGAGGTGGTGGCGATCGATGCATCGCTCACGGCCGGGGTCAAGAAAACGGTCAGTCGCTATCAACGCGATGCGCTCGGTATCGTGGCGACGGAGCCGGGACTCATTCTTGGGTCGCAAGCGGAGAATGCTTACCCGATTGCCCTCGTCGGTCGGGTGCCGGTCAAGGTGACCAATGAAAATGGACAAATTTATGCTGGTGATCGGATTACTACTGCTTCGCGACCAGGCTATGGCATGTTTGCGAGTCAAGCAGGACGAGTGATTGGCCAGGCGCTCTCTGATGCTGTCGATTGGGCCGTGTGTGAAGGGGAGGATCCGACAAATCATGACGCGCTCCTCTGCACGACCGTGTTGGTCTTCGTCAACCTCTCGGACTACTATGGTCAGCCGGTGGAGCTCGCCATGGCGGAGCGAGATGCAACGGCCGCGGCGCTTGATCCAGTAGCTGGAGATACCGAAGTTGGGCTTGCTGGCGATGGAGCGGTGGTGCGATTGGCGACCGCCCAGCCGACTCGCGAGGAAAAAATCATGGCTTTCCTCAAGACCGTGCGCGATGAGCGGGCCAAGATGAATGCGGCGCCGTCCGAAGTCTTTACCGACCGGGTAGCGGCCAGTACCGAAATCATCACGCCAAAATTGGTTGTGGATGAAATCTTTGCCAAATCGATCAAGGCTGACAG
>CAYLPD010000030.1:0-7588 GCA_964385515.1 uncultured Bdellovibrionales bacterium | reverse complement strand
GCCGGTAGGGGAATCGCCTGTCCCAGACTCATCGGATACCTCTCCTTCCACGACTACGCCAGCAGTGATACCTTCAATCCCAGGGACCACCTAAGACCCTCCGCCTCGGAGGGTTTTAACTTCGCGATAAGTCTTCTTATTTCTTCATACTGCTAGTAGATACCCTCTCTTTTGATAACCATAGTTTCTGTTCATTTCTTTGCTCATCCAAAGAAACGAACCAAAGAAAGGAGTGCTCCGTGCTTCCGGCTCAAGGATTGATACCTCTTGCTTCCGTGGTTTCCTCGCGAGGGACTGATGCAGCCGTACTCCTCCAGCCATGGACCAATCCTATCGCCTCCCGCAAAGGGGTTTTGGGAAGAGGGAATTACGTCCCTACGCCCGCGCTTCGAGGCGAGGCGAGAGTTTCCGATACGCGGAGGATCACCATTGGGTCAGTCTGTCGCGAGCCAATGGTCGGAGCGAATCGTGAAGCTCTCCGAGCCAAGAAACCAGGGCGGCAGTTTTCTTTGGAACTTTCTTTGTCTGCACAAAGAAAGGGGAAGACCTGATGTATGCTAGACTTATTTTCATGAATGCGAAAGTCTTTGTTGGACTGGTGGCGCTTTTCGGAACCGGCGTGATCGTCGGCTATTTGGGGTATACATTCATTGATCGCAAAACTCATGCTGAAACGAGTAACAACTCCAAACAGGTGCGGCAAGTGGGGGAGTACCGCTACATCAACCCACTCCTCGAGTGTGAAGTAGCCGAAGGGACGATTGATTCACGTAAGCAGAATTTCCGCAATGAACTGGCTGAGGAAATAGAGAGGGCAAAGAAAGAATATCGGCTCACCGAAGCCGCGGTCTATTTCCGGGATCTCAACAATGGCCCGGCTTTTGGCGTGGATGAAACAGGCGAATTTTTTCCTGCCTCGCTCCTCAAGGTGCCGGTGATGATGGCGTACTATCGCTGGTCGGAGCAAGATCCTCGTCTCCTCTCAACCGAAATTCTGTTTGAGGAACCCATTGACTTCGGCGTGACGATCACTATCAAGCCGCGCGAAGAACTCGTGCCAGGGGAAAAGTATACGGTCGAAGAACTCATCCGGCGCATGATCGTCTTTTCTGACAATCAAGCCCTCGCTCTCCTCACAGCGCGTCTGCCCCGAGAGCGTATCCGGGACCTTTTTGCTCTCTCAGGAGTGGGGGATGATGTGATTGTTGACCAGCAGGGCAAACTCACCGTCAGGGAGTATGCCGGGTTTTTTCGTATCCTCTTCAATAGTTCCTATCTCTCTCGTGAATCCTCTGAAAAGGCACTGGCACTCCTCTCCTCCACTGATTACAACGATGCGTTGCCAGCGGGAATACCAGATGACATCACGGTTGCGCACAAATTTGGTGAAGCGGGAACGGGAGATTCAGAACGCCAGCTCCACGACTGCGGCATCGTCTACTTCCCGGGCCACCCCTACCTCACCTGCGTCATGACCCGAGGCAGGGATGCTGACGACCTCAAGCGTTCCATTGTCGAAATCTCCAAGTTCATCTACGACAAGGTTGACGAGCAGTATTGACATTGAACGTGGAGGGTGACTTTTGGTGTGTCTCTCTCGGTGATGATATACTGAAAGCAATATGCCACGGAAAAGTGTAAGTCAATTTTCTCCGACTCCAGCGGTTACCGCATCGATGGGAACAGCTGATGTTAGGGTTGCCGGAAAAAAGACAACGGTAGTTGTGTGGGTACTCGGAGCAATGCTTGTAGGTGCTTTGGGCGCGGCGGGCTATTTTTACTACCAGTATCAAAATACCAAACCTGGAGTTGCTGAAGCCAAGGAGGTAGAATCTCTTACTGAAACTCTTGGGGGCATGATCTATCTCCCCGAGGGAGAGGAGCCCACCCTCGCGACTGTTACCGACAAGGAAAAGCTTGCCGAACAGTCGTTTTTTCAAAAAGCTGAGAATGGTGACAAAGTTCTCATTTATTCTGGGAGTGGCCGGGCTATCCTGTATCGTCCCAGCACCAAGAAAATTGTGGATGTCACTTCAGTCAATGTGCAAGCGCCTCCTCAGAGCCAGGCCCCGTCCTCTGCGCCTTCGTCTGCAGCAGTTGGTACTGAGACGACACCGGGGTCAGAACCGGTTCCGGCCATTGTTCGGGTGGCCCTTTATAATGGTTCGACCATCGCTGGTGCGACCAATACTGTTGAAGCCAGACTCCGCACTATCCTCCCCAATGCAGCCGTGGTGACCAAGGAAAATGCCAAGAAAAATGATTATCCCAAAACTATAGTGGTTGACCTCTCGGGATCAAATGGAGATGGGGCGCTCTCGATCGCGAGCGCGCTTGGCGGTGAGGTCGGGAGCTTGCCAACGGGGGAGAAGACTCCGGCTGATGCGGATATGCTCATCATTATTGGCAAAGACAAGTAGAACACGCGTTTGTGAGTAGTGAATCCGGATTTTCGTCCGGATTTTTCTCTTTTTTTGATCTTTCCCCGATAAGAGTTTCGTTCATTGCATCTTGCATAAATCCCCTTTTTTCTCTTGGCAGCGGTACCATGTTCATTTCTTTGTGTGACCAAAGAAACGAACCAACCCCGTCTGCAACGATGTAGCACTTCGGGCAGGGAAAAGCGCACCCGTGTTCCCGGCTCAGACTATTGTTAGCTATGGTCTCCGGCGGTTTCATAACGAGAGACTAATGGACCCTTATTTCTCTAGCCATAGAACAATAGCTTCACTCCCGCAATGGGTGGTTGAGATACGAGGGAGAATGTGAATCCCATCAAACCGACCTAGTGAGAGGTGAGGGCGGCGCGTTTCTTTCACCCCTTTCTTTTGGCACAAAAAGAAAGAGACAGAAAATGTGTCGGACAAAGAAAGTGGAGAGTGTCTCTGCGCATGAAGCATTGGGCGAATGCCTCTTGATTTGAAAAGGGAGTAGAATAGGGGTAGAATAGAGCGCTACCAAAGCCCTTATGAGCACCACCACCGAAGACATCAAGTCTCGACTGAATATCGTTGATATTGTCGGGCAATACGTGAAACTTCAGAAGGCGGGGAGCGCCTGGAAAGCGAACTGTCCTTTTCATCAGGAGAAGACCCCTTCGTTCAATGTGAATGAGGAGCGCAACATGTGGCACTGCTTTGGCTGTGGTAAAGGCGGTGACGTCTTTGCATTTGTCATGGAGATTGAGGGACTTGAGTTTCGGGAGGCGTTGAAGCTGCTCGCAGAAAGAGCAGGAGTAGAATTACCCGAGTATCGTGGGAGTGATGGGCGCGTGTCAGAGACGAAGGATCGAGGACTAGAGATTTTGGAACTTGCTACGAAATTCTATGAAAAGCAACTTTGGGAAAGTGAGCGCGGGAAGAAAGTGCTCACGTACCTGCATGATCGAGGGCTGACCGACGAATCTATTCGTATCTATCGCCTCGGCTATGCGCCGGATGGTTGGCGTTTCATTTTCGAATTTCTGATGAAGCGTGGCTATACGGCTGAGGAGATCGAGCGTGCTGGACTCATCATCCGTAAGTCCTCTGCTGAACCTGCTCATGACCATCAACTAAAAACGAACAACTCCCATTACGATCGGTTCCGTGATCGAATCATGTTCCCCATTGGTGATATCCTCGGTCGAACTATCGGTTACTCTGCTCGGGTGGCTCCAGGTGGTGATGAAACACAAGCCAAATACATCAACACACCGGAAACGCCCCTGTACCACAAAGGCCGAGCACTTTACGGTTTGTCAAACGCCAAACAGTCAATCAAAGAAACGGGACGGACGATTCTCGTCGAGGGGAATATGGACGTCATCGCTCTTCATCAGGCCGGACTTACCAATACAGTTGCTGTTTCAGGGACGGCGTTGACAGTGGAGCAGCTCGGAATCCTCAAACGGTACTGTCGGCGGTTGGCCCTCTTTTTCGATATGGATAAGGCAGGACAAACGGCGGCTTGGAAAAGTGCCATTGTTGCCTTTTCACTCGATTTTTCAGTTGAGGTGATTGCACTTACGAGTGGCAAGGATGCGGCAGACATGAATCGTGAGAACCCCGAACTCCTTCGGAACGCTGTAGCTGAAGCGAAACCAGCAATGCGGTATTTCCTCGATACGCTCTTGCTTCGCCCCGATAGTGAGAGTCAGGAAGGGAAACGAACGATTGTGGAGCGTTACGCTGAGCTGCTCGCAGCGACACTAAATGAGCTTGATCGGGCCCACTGGACCAAGGAACTCGCGTCTGCTATTGGGGCCGAACCGCGTGTGGTTCAGGCGACCGTTGAAAAAGCCTTTCGGTCGGTGCAGAGCAGTGATCATTTTGTTGAGAGCCGTCCTGTAGGAACCTTTCTTCCCAAGACTTTTGGTCGACGCTCCGAGGTGTTGCGAGAAGGATTAATCGGCCTCATGCTCGTGAGTCCAAAGGCACGAGAGCTCGTTACTCTCGAAACAGACCCTGCGGTCAGTAGCTTCTTGTCTCTGCATCCGATTTCATTTTTTATTCGCAATAATCCATCGGATCCGGTGGCTGCTATCGAAGATCGAACTCTCCAGAGTCTCGCTAGTGATATCTTGTTTCGGACCCTTGAGCACCCGAGTCTCCAAGTTGCCGAAGAAGAGAAGGATGGAGAAGTCGCACGTATAACGAGTGAATACCTGCGGGATCTGCGCATCGAATTACACGAAAGGGATGCACGCCGTGAAATGGGTCAGGCAATTGAGGCAGCGCGGCGAGCTGGGAACAAAGCCGAAGAACGTCGGTTATTGGAAGAATTTGTGAGGTTGACTCGGGGTGACGCTTCCCAGAACGAGTGAAATTTGCTAGGCTGAGCCTACAAAACAGGTAATTTTTTCCCTTTATTATGGCTAAGAAATCGCTCAAAAAGAAGAAACGAGTATCTCGGACACTGCCGGCAAAGAAGAAAGTCACGAAGAAGGCAGCTGGAAAGAAACCAGCAAAAAAGAAAGTTGTGGCCCGGAAAAATAAACGGGTGGCAAAGAAGACAGTTTCAAAGAAAAATCATTCGACGAAGAAAAAATCGGTTGCCAAGAAGACAGCCGGGGTGAAAAAGGTATCACGGGGTGAACTCGCCCAAAATGCATTTGATGAACTGATCGGTCGTGGAAAGCAGCGTGGGTTCGTTACGGAAGATGAGATTATCCATATTCTCCCCGATATCGAACAAGACCTCGATGGTCTCGAGAATCTCTATGAACAACTTGAAACGTCAGGTATCCGAGTGGTTGGTTCGGAAGAGATGTTGAAAGTGGGGGAGGAAAAAGAAGTGGTGGTTGAAAAGGGAAAAAAGAAAGACAAGATGATGGATCTTGGCGAGAGTGATGACGCTTCCGATTTGGTCCAGATGTATTTGAAGGAGATCGGTCGGGTGACGCTCCTGACGGGCGAGGAAGAGGTGAAACTAGCCAAAGCAATTGAGAAAGGTGATCTCGTCGCGAAGCAGCGGCTGACTGAAGCCAATCTCCGACTCGTTGTTTCCATCGCCAAAAAATATGTCGGTCGTTCACACAACCTGTCATTACTTGATCTCATTCAGGAGGGAAATATTGGTCTTTTCCGAGCGGTCGAGAAGTTTGATTTTCGCAAGGGTTTCAAGTTTTCAACCTATGCTACTTGGTGGATCCGGCAGGCCATCACGCGTGCGCTCGCTGATCAGTCACGAACTATTCGGATTCCGGTCCACATGGTCGAGACGATCAACAAATACGCTCAGGTGACGAGACGCCTCGTCCAGGAGCTTGGTCGTGAACCGTTGGCAGAAGAAATCGCTGCGGAAATGAACCTCGAGGTGGACAAAATTCGTCACATTCAAAAAATTTCTCAAGAAACCGTTTCGCTTGAGACCAGCGTCGGTGATAATGACGACGACTCGGTCCTCGGCGACTTTATTGAAGACACCGAGACGGTCATGCCACATCAGATGGCAGCGCGCAAACTGCTGCGTTCCCATATTGGAGCGATTCTTGACGAACTTACCCCACGCGAACAGAAAATCCTTCGCATTCGCTTTGGACTTGAAGACGGAGTGACACACACGCTTGAGGAAGTTGGCCAGGAGTTTGGTGTGACTCGCGAACGTATCCGTCAGATTGAGGCCAAGGCACTCGAGAAGATTCGCGAACATGACCATCTGAAGAAGCTCAAGGACTACTAAAGAAGGAAAAAAGCCCCAGAAACGGGGCTTTTTGACGGCTGATCGATATCTTGGTCTTGGAGTGTCTTTTGTGGCATTATTTACTTGAAGGGGTTCTGTTTGTTTGAATTCTCCACGTCGTCTGCCAACCGGTCGGAGGCGGATTGGAGACTCGTTCGTTCACAAAGGAGACAACGATGCAGACTTTCTTCAATGAGGAAGGCTATCCATTGGCGCTTCGGGCGACGTATCTCGCGTCAATTTTGGGGAGTGTCGGATCCCACCAATACCAGCGATACTTTGGTCGTCGGACTGATGGATCACTGATCGATGTCACTGACGGTGGAAATTTTTCTTGTGCCGTTTATGTTTCTTCGATTCTGACTCTCTGCTATCTCACGACCGGTGGTGTCCATACCACGGTCGACGAGACAGTCCGTGACATGTGCGAATCTGGTTGGTATCCGATTGCTCTGACGGACAGGCGCGAGGGAAGCATCATCCTTTGGGATGCTGCCGGCGTATGCTCCGATGGCAGAAAACATCGTCACATTGGTTTTTCCATCGGGTGTGATGAAGCGATCAGTAACGGTCCTCAAAGCCGCGTCCCACAGCGGCACCATGTGACGTTTGGGATCGATGATGAGGGAAAGCCAGTGCGCCCTATCGTGGCGCGCTATTTTCATGCCGATCTCGCAAGGGATATATAGGGGTGGACCACCTCCCTCGCCTATTTGGGCAATCTACCGCAATGGATTGCCTTTTTTCTTTTTGTGGCTTACTATAGGCCTGTGCCAGAAGTGTCAACTTACCAACAGAATATTCCGGCGTAGCTCAGCGGTAGAGCAGGTGACTGTGAGAACTTTATGGTATACATTAAAATGTATGCCAGACAAAAGAACGTATGCTGACCGTGCCGAGTACATAAAGAAAGCTGTTGCAAAACGTCGTCGGACGATGCGACAGCGAGCTGTAGAGTACAAAGGCGGGAGATGCTCTCAATGTGGCTATAACAAATGTTCGGATGCTCTTGAATTTCATCATCATGATGGAAGGAAGGATTTTGGAATTTCTCAAGATGGACTCACAAGGAGTTGGGAAAGAATTGAGAAAGAACTGAAAAAATGCATCCTCATATGTGCGAATTGCCACAGGGAAGAGCATACAAAACTACGCAGCCTTGCTGAGAAATCGGTAAGTGAAGAATGAGGTGAATTGCTGGAAGCCTAAGATCGATCAGCGCGATTATGGTAATCAGCAGCCGAGCCCGTAAGGGAAGGTCCAGAGACTATCTCGCAAGAGAGTACCCTAGTCATAGAAGGGGAAGCGCCTCACTCCTAAACCAACTAAGGAAGTTGGCAAGGGGATGATATAGTCCACGCGTCTTGGAAACAAGAGGATAAAGTGTAATCACTTGGTCACAGGTTCGAATCCTGTCGCCGGAGCA
>CAYLPD010000029.1:0-13568 GCA_964385515.1 uncultured Bdellovibrionales bacterium | reverse complement strand
CATTATGAATCCCACCTTTTCATTCATCTTGGTGAACTTTCAGAGTGCGGAACAATTGAGAGTTGCTCTCATCTCACTCAAGACCTTGGCAGAGAGTTCGGGAACAAATGAATATATCATTATCAACAATGATAGAGCCGAGAAGGAACTTATTGATCAGCTTCGGATATTGCATCCGAACATATCTATCTTACACCAGGACCGGAATCTCGGTTTCGGCGAGGCGGTCAATGTTGGGGCACGACAGGCGACAGGAGAGATCCTTTTTTTGGTCAATCCAGATACGGTATTGATGCAGGCAAATTTTTTAGGACTGGCAAAAGCGTTTGAATTTCGGCCCACAGCGATTTATGGTATGGCCCTGATCCGAAGTGACGGTCGTCGAGAGTCGTGGAGTGCGGGTCAATTCCCAAGTCTTTGGCGTCTCTTGCTTACCAATATATTTCCGAGGATGTTCAGTCAGCCGTGGGAGGCGACATCTCTTACAAAGACCGACTGGGTGTCAGGAGCGGCTTGTGCAATTCGTCGCGACTTCTTTCTTTCATTAGGAGGGTTTGACTCAGCATATTTTCTCTATTTTGAAGATGTTGACCTTGCTCGACAGGCAAGTGACTTTGGGGCTTGGGTGGGGATATATCCCTTTATCTCCTTTCGTCACACCGGTGGTGGGAGTCACAAGAGTGCAAAGGCAAAAAAACAAGCTTACTTTGTGAGTCAAAGACTTTACTTTAAGAAGTGGCGTCCATGGTTGGAATGGGGTATCCTTTCTCTTCTGCACAGATTAATTCGGCAGGCTTAAGATATTGTATGGTGGCGATTCTTTCTCTCATTCTTCTTTTCTCCCTCCCCTTTCAGTTTGCAATTCCGATCGGCGCCGAGTGGGATATTCCTCTTGCTCGTGGGATAGCGGCAGCTATGGGAATCATTTTTCTAGCCACTGCCTTTATTCGGAGGGCCTGGCAGTTACCTGCTCCACTCATGACGGGGATGGTCATCTCATTTCTCGGACTTGCCTTAGCGGGATGTCTTTGGGCCACGCGGCCTGAACTCGCGATTCCGAAGATTGTTCTCTTCTTTAACCTCTTTCCGCTCATTTTTATCTGGTATGATCTTTTCTGGCGAAAAGCGTCCGCTCGTATCCAGTTGATTCGGGCCCTGCTCTATGGTGCCATTGGCTCGGCCGTGATCGGGCTGATTCTATTTATTGCCCAGTTTGTTTTTGGTGTGGGCGAAACATTTCATTTTCTTGTTGACCAGGTGTTGCCGTTTTTTCTCGGTAAAGAACTCGCGGCATTGGTCGCCAGTTACCCAAGTCTTTTGGTAAATATCAACGGTGAGACAATCTTGAGACTGTCGACTTTCTTTCCCGACCCACATGTGGCCGCCTATTTCTATGGCATGTGTGGGTTTCTGGCGCTTGGAATGGCTCGTCTTGGGGGCGACACGCAATATCGGTATATCTGGATGGCGGGTATTTTGTTTTTGGTCGATCTACTTACATTTTCCCGGGGAGGGTATATTGGGCTATTGATGGGAATGGGTGTCTATAGTTTCCTCATTGTACCGAAATTAACGAGCCCAAGCCGTCTTTGGGTAGGCGGATTAGCACTGCTTTTCTTCTTGGCGCTTCTCATGTTTGGACAGCCGGTACTGAGTCGTTTGGCCGCAACATTTTCACTTGCCGACGCCTCGAACCTGGAACGAATCAGCCTGTGGCGTGAGTCGTTTGATGCTGTTGCTCATCGACCACTCCTTGGTGTAGGCTTAGGAAATTATATCGCAACAGTCCGTCCGCTCTATGCTGTTGGGACTCCGTTTTATGCTCACAATCTCTATCTCGATATTTCACTTGAAATGGGCCTTCTTGGTCTGATTGCCTTTCTTGGAATATGTCTCTATGCTTTGAGCTGCGTATTGAAGTTGAGGCATGGGGATCCGCTGGCTCCAGCATTACTCGGGGTATTCGCTCTCTATCTCACTCATTCTTTTTTTGAGACAACTCTTTACTCACTTCATATCACGCTCGTTTTCTCCTTTGTTGTAGCGCTTGCTCTGTCTTCGAAACAGTCCGTTTCCCGGATAACCCAATAGCATGCTGTATGATGAGTTCATCTGTGCTTTCTCAAGATACAATTTTGTTTCGGTCTTGGCTCAAGTTTCTTCCTCATTGCTTTCTCTTTCTCGTGTTTATTTTGTTTCCTGTGGCACATCTTCCAGTGTTGGGATTCCCAGTGTACTGGTCAGAACTGGCGCTGCTGGGAGTCATGGCGAGTGCTCCACTTATCGGGTGGACTCAGTTGAAGAATCGATGGTTATTGGTAGTCAGTGAATGGCAGTCACTCTTTTTTTTCAGCGGGCTGTTTCTTTGTGGAATTCTGGTGGCTTTTTTCTCTAGTCCGCACACCCTTTCTGACTGGGGAGAGATGAAGAGTTTTTATATTCTCCCGATCTTCTTTCTGGTGTCCCTGCTCATCTTTGGTGAAACCAGGAGACAGCTTGAGAGTTTTCTATTGGCTTGGTTGTTGGGTACGGTAGCAGCGGCCCTCGCGGCGTTGGGAGCGGCTAGTATGGGCTGGGTGCTCTATGATGGGCGATTAGCAAGTGCTTACCACTCTCCAAACTATCTAGCTATGTTGGTTGCCCCCGGAATCCTCCTGACCCTTTATTTCTCTCTCGTTCGAATTGATAGGCCCGTACGTTGGATGGGTGCGCTCAGCCTCGGCGTGTTCTTGCCTGCGTTATGGGCCACTCATTCATATGCTGCCTGGCTCTCCCTCATTGTTGCTCTTGGGGCATTCCTCGGGCTTGGAAAGATCTCACCCAAAGTATTGTTAAAGATCTGTATCCTGGTTGCTTTGGCAGCAAGTATTTTTCTCATTCGTGAGAGCAGAACAGAAAAATGGAACACCATACTCTCAGGGAGTGACCGTTCTTCTCTGGCATCGCGAGTCATGATTTGGCGGTCGGCACGGCAGATTGCTCACGACTCTTTCCCTTGGGGCATCGGCGTTGGGCGATTTCAAGAAATGTACCTTGCGGCCCAGCCTCTGTATCCGCCCTATCTCGAGTGGGCAGTACCAACCCCCCATAACCTCTACCTACATTTTTTGATCGAGGGTGGGCTGCTTGCTCTCATTGGTTGGCTCGGCAGCGTGAGCGTGGTTTTTATTGCTGCCTGGAAGCGTTGGAAACAGGGTCAGTCAAAACAGCTGACTGTGTTTGGGGCCTTTGCAGTCTCCCTCCTCGTCTTTTATCTCGTTTACGGCCTGATAGATACTCCATATATGAAAAACGACCTTGCATTGGCCATCTGGGGGGCACTTGGACTATTGGCTCGATCCAGTAGACTTTAGAGCGTGATGCGGTACAACTTACCCGAGACACGGTCAGTGAAATAGAGATCTGTCTCGGACGGAGAGAGAAAGATATCGGAGGCATCAAACGCCTCAGTCATGGCATCAAGTGGGACAAGGCGCTCCTTCTTCCCTGTGCGGGTATTCATTTTCCAGAAAGTGTCAGCGGTGTGAAGTGGTTTGGCAAAATAATCATTAGGAAGTACGGCATCAGCGGGAAATGTTCCTGGGAGGGCATAGTAAAACGTCTCATGATCTTTTGACCAGGCAATCTTTGAGATAAGTGTCGGAGCGGATACATTGCGGTAGCCACTACCATTCCCATCTGTAAGGCCAAGTTCTAGTACGTGGCCACCTTTTTCGGGCACGCTTTGTATGAGGATTCGTTGGTTGTCGGGTGACCAGAGAAAGTCGGCTCCGAATCGGCCCGTGAGGAGAGTACGCCGGTTATCGCCATTGATATTGACGACCTCAAGCGCACTTTCGCGGTTTCCATCAGTCTTTGGCCATAGGGCAATGGTGCTCGATTGCGGAATTGTGGCCAAGAAATAATCCTCTGTCCCAAGATCGAGAAGTTTTTGCCAATTTGAACCGTCGGGCAGTGAGATGTTGAGCGAACGGAGGCGGCTGACAGGGTCGGTGTATTGATAGAAGATTCGATCTCCAAGACTTGTCCAGATGATTCGGGACATCTCTTTTTTCAAGGGAGTGACTAACTGATTGAGAAGATCAGCGTAGTACCACAGGTCACCGTCATCCCCTTTGATGAGGAGCATCGCTTTGACCCGGTTGGGCGACCAAACAATACGTGACGGTGTCCCAGGCAGCCTTGTCAGGCGTGGGGTGGTTTGTTTGCCGTCGAGAGTGGTTTCTTTGAGTGCTTGATCGCGAGGTGAGTAGAAGAATATGCTATTTTCCCCGACGACGGGTTGGACAACGCTTTCAGGGATGACTTGCTGAAAAACGACGGGGCGGGTGGTAGTTTCCACCTCTGTTTCACGCTTTTTCTCAATTTCTTCTTTCTTAGCGGGGTCTGCGATCGGGTTGGTCGAGTTGTGTTTGAACGCAAAATTATAGACCGCGAGAAAGGCCAGAACGAGGAGAAAGAACGATCCGGAGATGATGAATAACTTTTTCATGATTGAGCAAACAGGAGAACATTGAAAGTCAGATTCTACAGAACGTGAAAGGAGGAACCATTTGTCATCGTTCGTGGTGAGCTACAGCGAATTCCGAGAGCCCTGTATGGAGTGCAGTTACCTCCATTTTCGTAGAGAACATTTAGTCCAGCTGCTGTAAAGGCATCATAATACCGCTTTATTGTTGCGGGATCAGTTGGTCCGCCAGAGTTGTTGATATCGGCGCAGGTACCATTGGTGTGGCATGAACTACTGTGATAAACAGTTGGTGGCCAGGATTCAGTGATACGCCAGCCAGAAACTCCCGATATATTCATTATCTTCCCTAATAAGGCACTGTTAAGATAACATGATCCCAAACCACAGGGTTTATAGGGAATGCTGGTGGGGATAGCACTGCAGTTGGCGCATGGGTTGCAGTTGACTCCCGGGATGGAGTTGCAGGCTGGAACTGTTCCGCTTGGTGGGGGTACACCTGGCGTACTAGGAGTCGGAGCTGGTGCAGCTGGAGCAGTTCGGGAAGCAATTGGGGTGATGGAAATCGCGCGGAGGTTCAAATTCACGAGGTCAGGATTGATCACATACAGGAAGAGCCAGGCGACGAGGGCCAAGACGAGCCCGAGTATAGCGTCAAAGATGACGGTCTTGGCGCTCTCCATTCGTGATGTGTTGCCAGCTGCAGTCAAGTACATAAACCCACCAATGGTGAGCATGAAGACAACCGCGATACCGACCGTCCAAAAGGCGAAACGGTAGATATCCTGTAAGTACGTGTCGAGCCGTCCAACCGTCTCATCCGATCCGGGGATTTGTTCGAGGAGCTGGTAATTTAAAAGATCTCGACCAGTAACAGTAAATGAATCATTTGTGCTCGGTGTAGCGCCGATCGCTCCTCGTTGGCAACACACCTCGGTGCTACTCGGATAACAGGACGGGTTGCCTGGGACTGGGCTAGAACAAGTGCCAGAAGGCCAACAAACACCCCCTGCACCTACGCAGGTGGTCGGGGCAACGGGCGGTCCACAGCATCTCAGAGCAACATTAGCTCCATTTACCATAGCGGTTGGAGTGCAGTTACCCATAGCGATATTTTCTTCGCCTGGTTGGCAACCAGATGTGCTTGTGATGGCTCGACAAATTCCACTTCTTTGGGACGCTCCGACGCCAGCGCTCCCGATGTTGACATTACACGTCTCTCCGAGATTGGCTGCATGAACCGGCTTGGTTGTTGCAAAAGATAAGATGGCAAAAATAAAAACTGCAGGCCAAACAACAAAAACTGCGAGACTTTTTTTCATACGTTTTTCTTTTCCATTCCATTATACACGCTTTTGTTGATGCAACGGAAACCCCGTCCAGGCGGGGCGGGGTTACATAGTGATTGATTGGGCGCGGTGGATTGGAATGCGATGTTGTTTTGCTAGAAATCCCAACTTCCGTTCATACTGGATGATTGCGTGTAGTTGACGACGGTTGTTTCGAAGAAGTTCCCCTTGTCAGCATTTGGATCCTGCAGGCGGTCAAGGTGTTTGTATGGATTGACCACGGCCTCTGGATAGAGAGGGTCGATATTGAGCATCGCGAGGCGGTTATTGGCGAGCCATTTGGTGTAGCCCTCGGTCGTCTCGCCGTTGATGCCGGGAATCCGGTTTCCCAGAATATGCTTGGACCAGTCGATTTCTTGACGGACAGCCTCAGTCATCATCTCCTTGAGGAGTGCTTCGTCGTAGATAGCAGGAAACTCCTTGCGAATCTCTCGAATGAGGTTGGCAAAGATAGTAACATGGGTTAGCTCATCGCGGCGGATATAGGCGATCATTCGGCCGGTAGCGAGCATTTTCATGTGGTCGACGAGGGTGTCAAAGAAAGCAAAACCGTTGTAGAAGTAGAGAGATTCGAGGAGAAAGTTTGCAATGACACCTCGGAAGAAGGTTTGATCGGTCGGGTCATCGATAAAGTCCTGGTAGATTTGTCCGATGTAACGATTTCGCTCAAGAAGCACTGAGTCGGTGCGCCAGAAGTAATAAATTTCATCTCGTTCTTTTGAATCCACAACGGTTTCAAGAATAGTGGCGTAGGACTGCGAATGGATGGCTTCCTGGTATGTCTGGATAGAGAGAATAAGGTTCACCTCGGGTGAAGTGACGTAGTCCGAAAAGTGCGGCAAATTGACGGTTTGGATCGAATCAAGAAAGGTGAGAAAGGAAATGATTCCCTTGTAGGCGCGTTGTTCCTCGGGTGTGAGGTCACTATGGAACATGCGAGCATCATCCTTCAATCCAGAAACCTTTTCTGGCACCCAAAAATTCCCAATCATGACCTGATAGAGAGATTTCGCCCAAGGGTATTTGACAGCATTCAGATTAAAGAGACCAGTTGTCGCCCCCTTGATGATAGAACGGTGTTCGACAGTATCATCTCCGGCTGGATTGAAGAGAGGATTGCGTTGGAGTAACTCAGTCATAGGCGTTAATTGATTTATTGATGGCTCACCCTGACGCTTTTTAACCACTGCAACTGATACAGCCATCCTTTACTTCTCCAGAGAGGCTGCGGACATAGTAGACGGTTTTTATCTCTTTTTCCCAGGCTTGCTCATAGTAGCCATACAGCTGGGCAGGGCTGACGCGTTCTGGATCAATCATCCACTCAAAGCTGATTGACTGATCAACCCATTTGTAGATAACGGCGATCATATTGATGACCTCAGTCATATCCATGTGAATATACTCCTTGTAGAACCAAAAGTTATCTTTGGAGAGCTTGGGGGCGACTCGAATCGTTGGTGCAGAGAGATTGGTTTCGACAAAGTAGCGCTTGTAAATGGGGAGGAGTGCAGCTGTGGTCCCCACAACACCAGCCGTTGAGGTGTTTGGCGCTGGAGCCGTGTGATAGGCAAAACGTACCCCGTGCGTCTGCAGATCAGCAAACAGGGCGCGCCACTCTTCGGCGAATGGCGTATTTTTTTCATACCAGGAGAGATCACGACCGAGCAGTTTTCCCTTTGCATACTCGCTGCCGGGATAAAGCTCATAGGCGCCGCGTTCCTGAGCCAGATCAATTGAGGCCCGGTACGTGTGGTAGGCATAACGCTCAAAGAGCCGATCAGCTTCCTGGCGAGCCTCTTCGCTGTCATAGGCAATTTTCCGAGTGGCGAGATATTCAGCGAGACCGAGATAGCCTACGCCGACAGAACGATAGCGTTTTGCTGTTCGCTCGGCCTCTTTGATGGGGTAGAAATTGAGCGTGATGACATTGTCGAGGATGCGCATGAGTACTGGGAACACATCAGCGATGACAGATGGTTCATGGACAGTTGCAACATTGACAGAGGCCAGGTTACAGACAACGAGATCGCCGGGTTCGTAGCGAATTACAATTTTTCCGTCTTCAATTGTTTCTTCAATGTACTTTGAAGTGGAGGTGTTTTGACAGATTTCGGTGCAGAGTTGGGTGGAGTAAATATTGCCTGCATGTTTATTCGGGTTATAGCGATTTACCGTATCCCGGAAGAACACATAAGGCATACCCGTCTCTACTGTTGTCTTCAGGAACTTCTTGAAGAGTTCTTTTGCGTCGACCGTCTTCTTCATTGTGAGGCGTTCGTCTCGTTCAAGTTCTTCATAGAAGTGCTCAAAATCAGCTTCAAATTGATCCTGCAGCGATTTACCATAGAGTTTCTTAATCTCGTGTGGATCGAACAGCGTCCAGCTTAGACCTTTCTTTAGGCGACGCATAAAGAGGTCGGGGATAGCAACAGCTGGAAAAATATCGAAGGCTTTGGAGCGGATGTCCCCGGTCTCAGTCTGGAGATCGAGGAAATCATAGATATCAAGGTGCCAGAAATCGAGCGTGACCGAGATCGCACCAAGACGACTCCCGAGCTGATTGACAGCAACGGCTGTGTCATTGATCACTTTGATCCATGGATTTACACCACCGGACATACCCTTCACTCCGCGAATGGCCCCACCTCGGGCGCGAATATTGCCGAGATATACCCCGACACCTCCACCGAACTTTGAGATTTGAGCCATGTTCTCGACGGCGTGATAGATACCACGCAGATCATCGTCGACATTGATTTTGAAACAACTCGAGAGTTGGTGATAATTGGTCCGAGCGTTGAGCAGTGTCGGTGTCGGAAGGGAGATACGTTGTTTGGAACAGTGTTCGTAAATCTTGAGTGCGAGCGCCAGTCGATTCTCCTTGACTTCTGGGATGGCGAGGAAAAGCGCGACTGCCATGTACATTTCCTGAGGGAGTTCATGGATGGCCTTGTTTGGATTGAGCAGGTAGCGTTTGATAAACGAAACGATGGTTGTGTACTCGTAGTTTTCATCAGATTCCTGAGACAGATGCTTTCCAGCCTCGAGAATATCGGCAGCGGTGTAGTGCTGATAAAAATCCTTGTAGTAGATCCCCTTTTTGATGTAATCGTCGAAGTGAGCCTTAAAGGCTGGCGCTGAGTAGATGTCTTTTTGAGCCAATCCACGATTTTTGATCGCTTTCTTGTAGAGACCGCCGAGGAGCAGTCGGGCGGCGATGTTCTGCCAAGCAACGTTTTCGACAGTGACCAGGTCAATGCAGGTTTTCACGAGGAGTTTTTCAATATCAGATGTTTTGATGTCTTCCACCAAATTCTTTTTGAATGAATCCATCAGATCTTCAAAACCACACTTTTCCTCATAGCCTTTCGCGGCACGGTCAAACACCGTGCGCAACTTCTTCACATCAAAGTATTCCTTGGAACCGTCAGACTTGGTTACTTTGAGTGTCTTCTCCTCAAACTCACGTACGAGCCGTTCATGCCTCTCTTCACGCTCTTGTTTGCGTTCCTGACGGTAGAGGATATATGCCTTGGCGAGATCAAAATAATTTGCCTTCACGAGTTCGCGTTCGACGATGTCCTGAACGTCTTCAACGGTGGGGACTCGGTTGACAAATATCTCTCCGTAAACACGCTCTAGGTCTTGGATGACTGCGTCGGTAACGGTGGGAATAAATGTTTTGTCAGTGATAGCGATCGCATCACAAGCAAGTTCAATGGCATGTTCAATCCGGCTTCGGTCGAAGGGAATAACCTCTCCATCACGCCGGCGGATCTTTTCGAGCGTCATACTTTTTTGTTTGCGGAATTAATGTGAAACAGAATTACGGAGTCTTTGCTCTTTCGCTACACGACATCGGCGTCCGGCACAACAGTCTACTGTTCAAAACGTTTCTCTACCACTGACCAATCAATCGCCTTCATAAAGGCTTCAATGTACTCAGCTTTTTTGATCCCGTAGTCAGTCATATAGGCGTGTTCCCAGCAATCCATAACGAGGAGGATGTTGCCAGTGGCTGGAATTCCTTGCTCGTGTTCCCGAATCCAAGTTGTAAATAGCTCTCCGTTGCTGGGATCTTGAAATAACACCACCCAACCAATTCCACGCATCATGCCCTTGGCTCGAAAACAATTGGTCCATTTCTCATAATCTCCATACGTCTTTTCAATCTTCTCCTTAACAGCACCGGTTGCGATAGTTTCTGCCTGACTCATGTTTTCGAAGTACAACTCATGCATGCGCATACCGTTGAACTCCCAACCAAAACGTCGCTCCAATTCGCTTGCTTCAACGGAAGATTGCTCTAAGTTTTCCAATCTCTCGACGAGCGTGTTTACGTTCTTCACGTACCCCTCATAGAGCGTGAAATGATTGGAGAGGAGTGTGTCAGAAAAACCAGAGAGACCGAGGAGGTGAGAGAAGTTTTTCGGAGTGTAAATACTTGACATACGTTTTTGGTTTTAGATTTTCCCCACGAGGTCAATGCCTGGTTTCAAGGTCTTGTCGCCTTTCTTCCAATTGGCTGGGCATACTTCACCGTGGTGTTCACGAACAAAGATGGCTGCCTCGAGCTTTCGCAAGAGTTCTTTGGCGCTCCGGCCAACATTGTTTGCGTGTACTTCGAAAGCCTGGAGGACACCATCTGGATCGATGACGAAGGAACCTCGGAGTGCGAGTCCTCGATCTTCACCGTCGTGGATCAGTACATCAAAGGCGGCCGCAATATCGCCGGCTGGGTCAGCAACCATCGGGTATTCGATAGTTTTGATCGCGGGTGAGTGGTCATGCCAGGCCTTGTGGGTAAATTTTGTGTCAGTTGAAATAGAAAGGACTTCAGCTCCGAGATCCTGAAACTTTTTGTAGTGAGCTTGCATGTCTTCCAGCTCAGTCGGGCAGATAAAGGTAAAATCGGCTGGATAGAAGAATACAATTATCCATTTACCTCGATAGTCTGAAAAGTGAGAACGATGGAAGGCCTCATGATGGTAAACATCAAATGCGAGATCAGGCACGGTTTCACCAATGGCAGGGAAATATTTTGGTTCACCGATTGTCTGTTCGTCACAGCACCCTCCTTTGCAGCAGTTTGTTTCAGAGTTCATATGAAAATAAAAGTGAATTAAAGTTATGTTTGGCGGCTCCAAAATTGGATGGCGCTTCACCATGATAGAGATGTCAAGTGAGCGTGTCAACTTGGATTGAAATGAGCCGTAAATGAGGTTAAAGTAGAGCTAATTTAGGTATAAAACACAATATATTGTAGCAAAATTTGTTTTTTGGATACAACGAGCATTGACAGGATACTGGTTGAGTGGCATGCTTGGACCTGGTCTCCTCCAACGTTTGAATCCGTCTTTCTTGCTTGAGTCGGCGTACAGAACGAGTACGTGGAACAGAGATCAATATACCCTAAGAATCTTGGAATGAACCACCTAGTGAAAGAGCGGCATAATGGCATCCGTCTTGATCGTTTGCTCGTGGAAGTTTGCCCGGAATTGGAACGGCCAAGCGTTCAGAGATTGATTCGATCTGGCTTGGTGACCATTGACGGAGCGGTGGTGTCTCGTCCTGGTACGCGCCTGAAACCGGGCATGGAAATTCAAATCGCTGGAGTTTTGGACCCTGTAGAAACGGAGAAGGGGCTAATCCAGAAACCCCACCCTCCAACCATCATTGCGGATACGGAAGCGTTTATGGTCCTCTCCAAACCCGCTGGGATTGCTATGCACCCAGCAGGGAATTCTCGTCAATATACGATTAGTGACTGGATATCCACGACTTATCCACAACTTATCGGGGTAGGTGAGGATAAGAAGCGGCCTGGTATGGTTCACCGACTCGATAAGGATACCTCTGGTCTCGTTTTGATCGCGAAAACAAACAGATCATTTAAGGCTTTAAAAAAGCTTTTTCAGGAGCGAAAAATAGAGAAAACCTATTTCGCCGTCGTTTATGGGAATGTTGCTGAACCGAGCGGAATCATTGAAATACCGATCGGTCGAGTGAAGGGAAGCAAGAGACGCGGGGTCCCTGCGGGAAACCGAGCATTTGGTGGCGAACTCCGGGAAGCTCGGACTGAATATGCTTTACACACACGTTATCCACAGTATGATTACCTTTCTATTAAGCCAAAAACTGGACGAACACATCAAATCCGGGTCCATTTGGCAGCACTTGGCCACCCGATCGTTGGAGATCGTCTCTATCGTTTCAAGGAACATCGTCAGGATCCCCTAAAGCCCCCCTTTCATCTCCTTCACGCAGGTGAGCTTTGCTTCACGCTTGGGAAACGCAAATATCGCTATTTGGCGCCGTTACCTCGATACTTTGCTGATGTTTTGAAAATGCTTGACGCCGAAGCCAGGAAGGGCTATGATTGGAACGCTTGATGAAGCCTTTTATGCATTGAGGATAAGGCTTCTTCTTTATTACTATTCAACGCTCTAACCGTAGGTTTGAGAGAGCTTCACAGCTATGCACCAGAAACTCATTGAATTCAATAAGAATCTTCGATCCATGCGGACCGATCTCCCCGATCTTCAGGCAGGAGATGTAGTGAAAGTCCGTCGCAAAATCAAGGAAGGAGAGAAAACCCGAATCCAAATGTTTCAGGGTATGGTGATTGCAATCAAGGGCGGCCAGAGTTCTTCGCCGATGGTCACAGTTCGAAAGGTATCCTCAGGGATTGGTGTGGAGCTTATATTTCCCCTTCTTTCGTCTCAGGTTGAGTCCATTGAGCTCATGAAGCGGACGAAGGCAAGGCGTGGTAAACTGTACTTCGTGCGCACAAAATCTGCGAGAGTTATCGGCAAAAAGCTGAAAGAAGTTCCGTTCGAAATTGGAAAAGCTGGTCAGGATGTAAAGGACATCGTGAAAGAAGTGAAAGCCGCGGCGGTGGATTCAGCCGTAGAAGCGGAAGTAGCGAAAACAGCGGAGGACAAAGAATCGAAATAGGTGGGGTTTTGTGCCAAAATGCCCAGGTGGCGGAATTGGTATACGCGCTAGCTTGAGGTGCTAGTTCCCGCAAGGGATTGGAGGTTCGAGTCCTCTCTTGGGCACAAAGGGGCGAGGTGGGTTTGGGAATAAAAAGCAAGCGATCTCTAGATCACTTTTGTGAGGACGAGCAGATCGGAACGATGTTCCTTGGGGGTCGCGAGGTAGGGTCGAGAAAATTTCTTTAGAAATTATTCGTGACCGAGTCCTCTCTTGGGTGCTAAGATGAAGAGGGTTCTCAAAAGCCCTTTTTATTTTGGTACATTATGGTTGTAAGGCGTGCTTAGCGCAGTTGGTTAGAGCATCTCGTTTACACCGAGGGGGTCGGGGGTTCGAATCCCTCAGCACGCACAGCGAGCGAGTAAGCCAACTGCTTGGCTTGCGGAGGGACGAGAAAGCCGGAGCGTTGTCCGTCCAGTAGACGGACCGCGAGGCGGGGTCGAGAAATTTTTCCTACAGGAAAAATATTCGTGACCGAATCCCTCAGCACGCACAAAAAGGCTTAGAATAGAGAAAATACAGAGTTATCCCCTGGATATACAGTGTTCTTTCGACAAATGATGACGCCGAGGTAGCTCAGTGGTAGAGCAGAGGACTGAAAATCCTTGTGTCGGCAGTTCAATCCTGCCCCTCGGCACACGTAGAAATTTAATTAAGCCCATAGTATACTATCTTTGTTACTGTGGGTTTAATTTTAGGGACTGTAGCTCAGTGGTAGAGCGCGCGACTCATAATCGCTTGGTCGATGGTTC
>CAYLPD010000028.1:0-15502 GCA_964385515.1 uncultured Bdellovibrionales bacterium | reverse complement strand
TACTGGCCCATGAAGAGCGAGCCGAGCGAGTACTCGATCGATGATTTGGCCCGAGACAAGCAGGTACTCTGGTACAGGGCACAGAACTCCATGTGCAGTCGGACAGAGCCGGGCCAGCAGCGCTGCGTGACACTAACGAGTCATAGCGAAAAATGATGAGCTAGACCGCTCGTGCTCACCAGTTAGTCCTTTGAGACGATATTCTGACAGGTGCCATCGACGAAACATGTGATGTTTTCGATAGTTGTTTGCAGTATGCGGTGAAGTGCTTCTTCAGAATAGAAAGCGATGTGTGGTGTGTAGACGACATCATCGCGACCGAGGAGGATATGATCCTTGATGAGTTCCTGAAGGTCTTCGGGTTGATGATGCTTGGCCAGGAGTTCTTTCTCCTCACGGATCAGTTGTTCGCCTTCGATAACGTCGAGTCCGACACCGGCGAGGATGCCCGAATCTAGACCCTGGATAAGCGCATCGTTGTCGATGAGTTCACCGCGTGCTGTATTGATGAGGATCGCGCCTCGCTTGATCTGCTCAATATTTGTCTCATTGATGAGATGATGTGTGGTGGGCAGATAGGGTGTGTGAAGACTGATAATGTCTGATTGGGCCAACAGTTCCTCGAGCGGTACATAGGTGTAGTCAAGCACTTCGGCGAGAAAAGTGTTTTCATGAGCATCGAAGGCCAGGACACGCATGCCAAATCCACGGGCGATTTTGATGACATGAAGGCCAATTTTTCCGGCGCCGATGACTCCCAGAGTCTTGCCTTTGAGATCGAAGCCCTTGAGTCCTTCGATGGAGAAATTATTGCGCAGTCGTCGGACATGGGACTTGTGAACATTGCGTGATAAGGCGAGGATGAGGGCGAACGTGTGTTCAGCGACGGTGTTCTCACCGTATGACGGGACATTGGAGACGATAACGTCTCGCTCTTTGGCGGCGGTGATATCGATGTGGTCAAAGCCGGTGGAGCGAGTCGCCACGAGCCGGAGGTTGGGCATACTCTGGATGACCTCGCGGGTGACTCGACTGTAGATAAAGACTGAGAGAGCTTCGATTTCATGGAGAGTGGTGGGGTCGCTCTCCTGGACCGGCTTGTCGGAAAAGAGTAACTCGTGACCTTGGAACGCTGCCTCAAGGAGCGGCTGTTCCCATGGTTGAATCTCGAAAAACGCGATGCGCATAGCGGTTCGTTTCATGGATTGACAATGCTATTATACAATCTAGTCGTGTAAAAGCGAATTATGGTTCTGATTGTCTTCTGATTGTCTGTCGTATGCATGCCAGTCTGTCTCTCCCTCTCCAGCCGGCGTCGCTGGGCAATATCCTGGTGACGGATGCCTTGGGGGTCACTCTGTACGCCAATGAAGGGATCGCCGAGCAGACCGGTTTTTCGGTGGCTGAAATTATTGATTCGAAGCCAGGTCAACTTTGGGGCGGTCAGATGCCGCGATCCTTTTATGATCGGATGTGGCAATCGCTTCGGACGAGTCGAACGCCTTTTGTCGGTACGGTTGTCAATCGGACCAAAAGTGGTCGGCACTACCCAGACCTACTGGCTGTTGCACCGCTCACGAGTGCAGATGGGACCATCGCATATCTTGCTCTTCGTCCTCCCTCTTCCACTGATCACGAACAATTCCTCGAAGAGTGGCGGCGTATTTTCAGATCACACATGCTGGAGACCACGACGATGTTGCCTTGGCTGAAGCGCTGGTTTCCAGAGTCAGTAACGGCCGCTACTTTGCCGGGTACGACGGCATTGGACTGGATTGAGGCCCAATGGGTGAGGCCCCTCCGGTCGCGGTTTCAGCGTCGCTTGGATGATCGAACCCTCATTGAAGCGGCGCAGCGGGATCCGAGCCAGTTTTGTCAGCTCTATGCGAAATATTATCCGACCATTCAACGCTACTTTGCGAGACATCTTCCGGATCAAAACGACCAGGTTCAGGATTTGACCCAAGATACGTTTGTCCGAGCGTTTGAACGGTTGGATGGTTTTGAGTTTCGGAATGCAGCGTACGGTACCTATCTCCTCCGGATCGCCCATCACCTTCTGCTCAATTCGTATCGGCATGCATCGATGCTGGAGCTTTCACCGGCGCTCAGTGCGCTTCCAGAGACGTCCTCATCACCGGGGCTGACCTGGATTTGGGAGACACCTGAATTAAGTGTTCGCGAGCGACTTGTGCTTTCGGCCTACTATCGAGACGGCTTTTCAATCCGAGAAATCAGTCGGGGTCTCGAAATCTCAGAAAATGCCACGAAACTGGTGTTATCTCGGGCGCGCAAGAAATTGCGTCCACTCTTTGGTAGTGTCTAGTTTTCATAAAAAAATACTATAGATGGTGTTATTTCTGAGAAATGACACCTTTTTTCTAACTGCGTGTTTAGAAGAATGAGCGCGCCATCGCGAATGTCAAGGGGACTCCTCCGGTGAGTGCGCAGCAGAGCATTAATTCAAAACAAGTACTGTTTGTATGCCACTGTACAAGATTCAGAAACGCAACGGCGCCATTGTTGATTTCGAAATCGGGAAGATTGAACGGGCAATTCACCGAGCTTTGGTCGCGATCCGTACGGTCGAACCGGAACAAGCCCACGTGTTGGCGCACGATGTTGCGACCACTGCTGAAGAGCGTTTCGGAGAGAGAATTCCGAGTGTTGAGGATATTCAGGATATTGTCGAGGAAATTCTCATTCGCTATGACTATGCGGACGTGGCCAAAGCCTATATCCTCTACCGCGAGAAGCGGCGAGAAGTGCGGGAGGATCGCAATGTTGTTGTCGAAGTTGAGAAGACGATTCAAGAATATCTCGATAAGCTTGATTGGCGGGTGAATGAAAATGCGAATCAGGGATACTCACTGGGTGGTATGATCCTGAATACATCGGGTAAAGTGATCGCTAACTACTGGCTCTCTCATATTTACCCCAAAGCCATCGGGGATGCCCATCGCAACGGGGATTACCATATCCATGATCTGAGCATGTTCTCTGGGTACTGCGCGGGCTGGAGTCTCAGAGTTCTCTTGGAAGAGGGTTTCAATGGCGTGCCAAACAAGGTAGAATCTGGTCCGCCAAAACATCTCTCCTCGGCTGTGGCTCAAATGGTGAATTTCTTCGGGACACTTCAAAATGAGTGGGCCGGCGCTCAGGCTTTTTCGAGCTTTGATACGTACCTGGCACCTTTCGTCAAGAAGTTCGAACTGGAATTGCGAGCGGATATTGAAGGGTACGGTATGACGTTTCATTCGAACACTGATCAGGAACGTTTTATCGCTGACAAGGTGTATGCGCAGGTGTATCAGAATGTCCAGTCGTTTGTTTTCAATCTGAACATCCCATCGCGTTGGGGGACACAAACGCCGTTTACCAATATCACTCTTGATTGGGATTGCCCGACTGATATGCGTGACAAGCGGCTCAAGCTGGATGGACAGCCGTTTGCCTACACGTTTGGTGAACTCCAACCAGAAATGGACATGTTGAATCGTGCCTTTATCGAAGTCATGTCCAAAGGCGATGCCATGGGACGAACTTTTACGTTTCCCATCCCGACATACAATGTGACAAAGGATTTCGACTGGTCGGATCCGAAGAATCTTCCGTTGTTTGAAATGACGGCCAAATACGGTACGCCGTATTTTCAGAACTTTGTTAATTCGGACCTGAATCCGGGAGATGTTCGATCGATGTGCTGCCGCTTGCAGCTTGATCTCCGCGAGCTGCGGAAGCGGGGCGGGGGACTCTTCGGTTCCGCGGAGATGACGGGATCAATTGGTGTCGTGACTATTAATCTCGCCCGTCTGGGTTATCTCTACCGAGACGATAAGTCTGCTTTCTTCGCGCGACTGGAACATCTCATGACACTGGCCAAGGCATCGCTTGAAATTAAGCGGAGAGAAATCCAACGGTGGATTGATCGCGGTCTGTTCCCTTACACGAAGCGCTATCTGACTTTCCTCAAGAATCATTTCTCAACGATCGGGATCAACGGCTTGAATGAGGCGATCCGAAACTTTACCCGAGATAAGGAAAATATAACGACTGAGATGGGTCAGGCATTTGCGCTCGAAGTCCTTGATTTCATGCGAGAAAAAATCAAGGACTATCAGGAGGAGACGGGAAATTTTTACAATTTGGAAGCGACACCCGCTGAGGGAACGACCACTCGTTTCGCAAAGGAAGACAAAAAACGTTTCCCAGATATCCTTCAGGCAGGGACGCCGGATGCACCGTACTACACAAACTCTTCTCAACTACCGGTGGGTTATACGGATGATGTCTTTGAGGTACTCGAACTCCAAGATCAACTCCAGACGAAGTATACCGGCGGGACGGTATTGCATTGCTATATGAACGAACGGATCAGTTCGGGTGAGGCGTGTCGGAGTTTGGTCCGGAATATTCTCTCGAACTTCCGTTTGCCCTACATAACCATCACACCAACTTTTTCGATCTGTCCCAAGCATGGCTATCTCGCTGGCGAATATGACTTCTGTCCGAAATGTGACGAAGCGCTTGGTATTACGGATGGGCAACAGCATGATCAGACCTTCCGTCGACAGTACGCGAGTAAGCGGTCTGAACGATAAGAAATAAACCAATAATGCAAAAAGTATGCCAGACAAGAATGAGGAGCCGAATGTTTCCGGAGATGTGAATGCACGACGGACACGCTGCGAGGTGTGGACTCGCGTGATGGGTTATCATCGGCCCGTATCACATTTCAATGTTGGGAAGAAAGCAGAACATTACTCTCGAAAACACTTCGATGAATGTGTCGCAGACAACAGCCGATTCATCGATCGATACCGTGTGACGGGGCGGACATGAAACTGTCAGCGATTCAAAAATTTACACTACTCGACTTTCCAGGAAAAGTCGCATGCATGGCTTTTACACCGGGCTGCGATCTGCGGTGTGGTTTCTGTCACAATCCCGAATTTGTGTTGCCCGAACAGCTCTGTCGGTTGGCTGCAAGTTTTATTCCTGAAGCCGACTTTTTCAGTTTTCTCGGACAGCGTCGTGGATTGCTTGAGGGCGTGGTTGTGACGGGCGGAGAACCGACCATCTGGCACGATTTGCCGAGTTTTCTCGCCGAGGTAAAAAGACTGGGATTTGCGGTGAAGCTTGATACCAATGGAAATAATCCGGCTATGTTGAACACATGTATCACGGCTGGGCTGGTTGATTATATTGCGATGGATGTGAAGACTTCGCTTGAGCAGTACCCGTCCTTGGTTGGCCCCGGTGTTCAGCCGGAACGGATTCGGGAGAGTATTGTCCTCATCCGCGACAGTGGAGTGGCACACGAGTTTCGGTCGACACTCATTCGTGAGCACCATACTGCATCGGTGTTGCACTCCATGAGCAGGCTTCTGCAGGGTGCGGAGCGAGTGTTCCTTCAAGCGTTTCGGCCTGAGCAGACCCTAGACCCGGCTTTCAGGGACGCCACGAGCTTTTCTCGGAACGAACTAGAGATCATTGCATCACAATTTGGTACCCGAGTGAAGCACGTCGGTGTTCGGATCTGATATACTGATAAAAAACTTAGCCTATGTCAGAATTCAAACTTTCCAGTACGCGCGATTATTTTATTGCGAGTTTTATCGGTATCATTTTAGTGGTTGTCTTGGGGGCGTATTTGTTTGCTCGGCGCGGGTACATGTTTGCTGCACCAGTCTCGGCGGGGATGTTGTATGTCCCTAACAAAGTGCTTGCGGGAGCCTCCGTGGTTCTGATTGCTTTGTCGTTTCTGATCGGTCCGCTCACTCGTTATTTTAATCGCTTTGATACGTGGCTTAACTATCGAAAAGAGATTGGGATTGTCGGTGGGTTGTTGGGTATTCTCCACGGCGTTGTGACAGCGTTCTTGATACCCAAAAAATTTACGCTTGAAGGACTCTTTTCTTCTTATTCGATTGAAACCACTCTCGCGGGATTGATTGCAACACTCGTGTTTGCCGCGCTGATTGTGATTTCGTACCAAGCGTTGATTCAGAAGATTGGTGGTGCACGGTGGTGGTTCTTTCAGCGATGGGGCATCCGGGTTGGGGTCATCGCCCTTTTGTATCACGTGATGGTGATGAAATGGCCGGGCTGGTCAAAGTGGTTTCAGGTAGGTGTGCCGCAGACCGCCGAGCTGATCAATCCATGGATGACACCAGCGAACCTGCTTGTCACCCTCTTTCTCGTCTGGGTGGTGATCATCAGGCTGTACGAATCGATCTTTCTTTTCCGGAGCGTGGGTTGGATGGCGACCCGGGAAATCTCAAATGATGTTTCACTCCTCCGACGGGGACGGCGTTTCATCCAATATAGCCTGATACTACTCATCATGGCGTATGGAGTCACCTTGTTTCGTTGGGTAGTGTTGTAGATCGAGGTATTGGTGGTGGGGCAAGTTTTGTGTTTGTTCACTTGAAGGATGAAGCAAGACGAGCTGCCTCTTCTGTCGATGAGAGATCGAACTCAAATCTCGGGTGGGATGGATTTTTCGCAGCGATCAAGAGCCATCCGAGGAGTACCCCCAGCAATATGGCCTGGAAGAGATCTTTCCACGTTATGAAGGCAGGTCGTCGCATAGCAGTTGAGGGTATCGTGGTCATGGGGAGTTGAGTTACATCGTATCCAACCACCCAGTACAGCGTTGGATCATTCATTATCTCCTGAGGGATCCTGCTCCCTCAGCCAATCTACAAGAGCGACTCGACTGGATGGAGTCATTCCACTATAATAGCAATATCTATGGGGACACTCAAAACAAGATGGTTGCTGTTGGTATTCGTCGGATTAGCCTTTCTGGGTCCGTTTGCGGCGATTCTCACCATTGAGAAAGCGAAACGAGCTGAGAAGTTGGCATTGCAACAGCAAGAGATTGCGATTGCGCAGCGAGATGCCGAACTGGCTCGGTATCAGTATTATCTCGACCTTGCCGATCGGAAAAATAATCTCAGGCAAGCCATGCAGGAGGCGAAGATGCAGTACGAACAGCTCCTGAAAGATCAGCCTGGGCTGGTAAAAGAAAAACAGACCGCGGTCACTCAGACAGTCATCCAACCGGTTGTGACGCAGAAAGTTGTCACTCAGCCTGCCCCCGCTTCCTCATCGACATCGAGTAAACCCAAGTCATCGGCCAAGACGAAGACTTCTTAGGTCATCAAAGTATGCGCAATATCACCCGTTTCATTTCACTACCCTTCTTTCTTCTCCCAGTGGTCTTTCTTGTTGCGAGTGTCGCGGTTTCACGTGGGCCAGCTACTCTGTCGACAGGGTTTATGATGGTTCAGGCCGAAGACGACGAGGAAGATGGAGATGACGATGCAGAAGACGACGAGGAAGACGATGAAGAATCTGATTCATCTGACAAAAAGAAGAGTTCTCAGAGCTCAAATCCGAAAACGGTGGAGGTAATCAAAGAGGTAGTTGAATATCGGCCGGTTACGAAGACGATCATAGTGACTGAGGAGGCCTACGCGACGGATACGGACGGAGACTTGCTTGTCGATGCCATTGATCCCGATCCAAAGGTTCCTCAGAGTGAGTATTTTACTGATACTGACGATGACGGCGTACCGAACGCTATTGATCGGCATCACGATGAAGACGACTTTGCTTACTATGAATTTGAAACTGATGACAATGGCAACGGAATCCTTGATTCCTACGAAGAAGAATGAAGTGTGGCGGAGTCTCCGGAGGGAGGTTCGGAAGGAGATCATGAATACGGATGTCGCGTGTGAGGTTTTGTTTCTGGCGAGTGAAGGGGAGCAGACGGAAACCCTCATGCGAGAAGTTTTTGACATGTTTCGGAATTTCGAGTCGCGCTACAGCCGCTTCATTGAAGGAAATGAATTGTGGCAGTTCAATCAAGGCTTGGGAGGGACTCTCTCATCGGAATTCTTTCGTCTTCTCAGCGAGGCACAACAGTACTACCGGATAACGGGCGGACTGTTTGATCCGAGCATTCTCCCGGTGCTTGAACAAGAGGGGTATGTCGGCGCACCGAGTGGTATCACACCAAAGCATCGGCGCGGATTTGCAGAACTTACGCTGCATCAGGCAGAGCTCACCGTGATCAAACCACGCGAACTGGTGCTGGATTTCGGCGGCATTGGCAAGGGCTTCATTGTCGATCGAGTGGCTGATTTCTTGGGAAAACATTTCGAGCATTTTCTCATCGACGCGGGTGGGGATATCTTTGTGCGGGGCGCAAATCGGAAAGAAGGATACCCATTTTGGGCGATCGAGGTTGAGCAGTCACCAGGTGAAGACTCGCCGGCTCTGCTCACGCTTTCCGATATGGCCGTTGCTACATCAGGAGTGAATCGGCGTTTTTGGGAGAAAGATGGAGAACGAAAGCATCATATCATTGATCCCACGACTGGAAAGAGCGCAGCTCCCGATTTCATCTCTGTGACGGTTGTGGCTCCGAGTACGACCGCAGCTGATGTCTGGGCAAAAACGCTCTTTATCGCGGGTAAAAGTCGGGCCGAGGCTTTGGCACAGGAATTTCATATCCCCGCAGTGTTCACTGGGACCGACTATAATCAATATGCAAACGAGTATGCAAAACCCTATCTCTGGCAAGCCTAAGGCTCGAACTTTCAGGCGTCTCACAAGTACTCTCTTGTTTTTTGCATGCCTAGCCTCTTTGCCTGTGCACGCGTCTGTCAAAGACACCGATGCCGATGGCTTGACGGATGCGGCGGAGACGGAGCTATATTTTACGAGTCCGACGAATCCAGATACTGATGGCGACGGGATTTCGGATCTCCAAGAAATCAAACAGGGGACGAGTCCGCTTGTTGTCAATGTGGTTTCTTCACTCGCTAGACAGTTGCAGATGGATGAACAGTTACCACTGGCCTGGTATATGGGACGAGCCAGTGGGATCCTCGCCTTTATTCTCCTCACCATCGTGGTAGTGAACGGGCTGCTGATGACGACGCGTCTGGTGTTTCGTTTTTTGCCGCCCGCTCTGAATTATGAAATGCATCGTTTTTTCTCCTGGATGGCGTTGATCGCGGTGGTGGGTCATGTCGTGAGTTTCACATTTGACACCTACCTCAAGATCACTCTGATGGAGGGTTTGATACCATTCACTTTGATCCGTGATTTTCCTTCTCTGGGCGGGTATAATCTCCGCTGGGCAATCGGCATTGGGACAGTAGCATTGTACGGAATTTTGGCTCAGGTGCTCACCTCTCAGCTCAAAGGCTCAGTGATCGGTCAAAAGACGTGGCGGGGGTGGCACTATCTTGGTTTTCCAACGTATCTCCTTTTCCTCGCTCATGGGTTTTTCTCTGGAACTGATTCATTGTCCTGGTGGATGGTGTGGTTGTATAGCCTATCAGGAGGACTTGTGTTGAGTCTTGTGGTGTTGCGTATCGTCGCATCGATACGGAAGGCGCGCGCGAAGACGGTTCAGCCGGACGGAGTGGAGAACGTAGATCGTCGCTCGCCGCAGGAATCATAACCCAGAGGAAAGGATCTACTTCTCTCGGACGGGGTCAAAATGCATGGTGGTCATGTCGGTGATGCCGACCAGGGTTTCGAGCCGCAAGGGTTTTGTCACTGGTGCGAGGATGTTTCGAGCGACAGTCGAAAAATAATCCACTTTGGCGAGAGCGAGACCGCGTTCGTTGAGGTCGGAATATGGCGCAGAAACCAAGAGGAGTGAACCGGATGTTCGAGGCACGCGCTTGTGTTTGAAGTTATCGAGTACAATGCTGCCAGCAACCTGTACGGCATCGCGCCAAGTGCGTTCTGAATCTCCGTACGGTCCGATGATGAGGGCTCGGTTGGGGAGATGAAGCCAGTCGAAACCTCGGCCGACACAGATGATATTTTCGCCATGGACGAGTTCGGCAACCGGGCGTTTTTCGGATCGCTTGCGGTTCACGTGTGCCTGGTTTCCTGTCGCTATGGGGGCGATATCCGCGAGCATGGCGGGTGGTAGATTGGAATACAGTGTGTTGAGTGCATGGAGCAAGTGATCATGTGTTTCCGATGCCACGGCAGCGACTGATACGTCGTCTTGTTCTCGTTCACCGCAAAAGATGAGAGCGTCTTCATCCGTTTCAATGCCAACGACAATCGCCCGAATGGCTGGATTATCGTCACCGAAGATTTTTTCGAATTCATGTTTGAGCGCAAAGGCTCCGCGTCTTGCTGCCACGGTGTCATAATTGTGTCCGGCACAACCGCGGTGAGTGCTGCCTTTGGAATAGTGGAATGTGCAGAGAGCGAGTGTGCTCTGTCCGGCACGGACGGCAGATTCTTTGGCATCGAGGACGAGTCGGCCGAGATAGGGATAGCCGAGGGTAAATTTGCCGCCAATGTTGCGAAAGGGATGAAGGATACCCAGTGGGATACCGGTGATGAGTGGGAGATGGATGCGACCATCCATGCACTTGAACACGAGGATCTGAGTCGGGTGTTGGCTCGCATAGAGTGCACGCGCGTCGTAGGCGGAGGGCAGACAGAACGCGCGACTGCGTTCTCGGTTGAGTTTCAAAATTTCCGTGGCGAGCGACATAGGTAGAGGTATTTTACAGGTTATGAGATTTTTGAAAATATTTGGAGGAGAGAGAGTCATGGGCTCACTGTTTTCGAGGGCGCTGCCGGATTGAGAGATTTCGTGACAGAGGGCGTATCTCGGCAGGTAGATGAACCAGGAAAAGAGAGCCGGTCCCTCACGTTGGAGGGACCGATGGGCAAATTCTTGTTCGTTGAGTTATGCAGACTGGCGGAACACTGATTGTCGGCAACGGGTATATTGTGGGGTGAGGGGTGCGGATTGTCAATAGTTTTCAGGTGTGTCGGTTAATTCTGGCGGGTGGTTTGATTGGTTTGGAGGATTCGTCCGTTTCTCGTGTTGTCCTCACCCGCAGCATGTGGGCACGGTGGCGGCCGTTGACTAAAGACACAAAGTAGCGGAGACTGTGAGCGAGTAATCCTACTCATTTTCCCACATTCTCAATCTGGCTAGGAGGGTTAACGTGCCTCACCTCGTTCCTTATCTCATCATTGGTTGGCTTGTGCTGGCGCTTGGGACACCTGCTTGTGCCGAACCCCCGCTTCTCCTCGAAACCGTGCCGTTGAACCGAGGCTTCACGCTTTCTGCAGCGCTGCCGAGAGTGACATCTGGTCTCGATCCTCCACAGTGGGAGACGACCCGGATCCTTACGGTTGGACGGGGAGGTCAATGGCATTCCCGTGAACAATACAGGCTGCAGTTTGATCAGTCACCAATACCATCTGGTATTCACCAGACGGAGCCAGTTCCAGATTGGGCGAAATCTCACTCAGCGCTCGGCGTGGCTTTCCAGAGTGGTCCATGGACGGCTGCTGTCGAGTACCAGAGGAAGAATCGGGTGCCACTGATCGATCGTGGATACTTTGGGAGTAGTGGCAAGGTGTTTGCCGGCTTGAAGTATCAGTTCGACGCATCGACCTCGTTCTATGCTGGTGTCTCACGCGGTGTCTCGGCGGGCGTTCGCTGGGTGGGGCGGGATGGTGACGAGGCTGCATTCACTTTTGTCGCCCAGTCGCCCAATCGAGGAATCCGGGAGTTGTTTGCCGGTTCGCCAGCAAGCGATCTCCGCAATGTCGTGGCATTGACGTACCGGAAGCCGTTCTGATTTGAAACAAGAAAAAACCGGGTGTCGCGACCCATCATATACCCCTCGTCACGCTTGGCAGAGGGGTTACTTCTTTCTCAATACCGCACTTCCGCCCTCATATGCCCAGCCTCGATATAGTGATATTGAAATTGGCGGGGACGGCGGGAGGGAGTGAGAATGTATTTCGGACAAAATCCGCAGGATTTTGACGACTAATCGCACGTGCGGAGCGCGTGGTGGCTTCAGATTGAATCGTACGCTCCGATTGCGTGGTGATGCGGACAGATGCGCCTCCTCCCCCCACCCCTCCGCCGCGAAGCGGAAGAAATGGAAAGGAATTTTTTGGTTTTGCTTCGCCGTAGTCAGAAAATTACTGTTTTGCACACTTGTATTATAAATTAATATTGAGTCAAAACACAAGTGAATGCTACAATAATCATGTTGATATGTTTTTATGAAATACATAGCACTACTGAGAGGGATAAATGCAGGCAAAGAGCGACGAGTTGAGATGAAGAAACTCAGGGCACTTTTTGAATCTTTGGGTTTTGATAATGTCTCAACATACATCAATTCAGGTAATGTTATTTTCGAAGGGAAAGACAAGAAACAGGTTATACGCCAGAGATTAGAGTTGAATCTGTACAAAGAATTTGGTTTTGAAATTCCGACTCTCGTTAAAACCGAAAAAGAAATGGTCAATATTGCAAAAATAATACCTAAGAAATGGGCTAATGATACAGAGCAACGAACGGATGTTGCATACTTGTTTCCTGAAATTGACTTAGCAAAGACTGTTAATGAATTGCCAATCAACAAGGATTTCATTGATATTCGCTATACCAAAGGGGCTATTTTTTGGAATTTCGATAGAAAGAACTACAACAAGAGTCGTTTGAATAAAATAATCAGTCACAAGCTTTATCAGTTTATGACGGTGAGAAATGTGAATACTGCAAGATACTTGAGCAAAACATAATTTATGACAAAAACCACAGCCCAAAAATTTGGCGAAAATATGAAAAGATTACGACTCGAAAAAAGCATGTCGCAAGGTGACATCTGTCGAGAGTTAGGATTAGACCGAGCGTATATTAGTAATGTTGAGAATGGCAAACAAAATCTTACAATTAGCACGATGGAAAAGGTCGCCAAAGTGCTTGGGGTTAGCATAGATCAACTTTTAAAATAATTATGACTACTCAAAACCAAACTATTACAAAAATTGCGATTTTTCAGAAGAAAGAAATCCGCAAGATTCTTCATGAAGACGAATGGTGGTTTTCGGTTATTGATGTTGTTGAGGTGCTTTCAGGTACAGACCGTCCAAGAAAATATTGGAGCGACCTAAAGAAGAAGCTTGTAAAAGAGGGATTTGTTGAAGTGTCCGAAAAAATCGGACAGTTGAAAATGCTCTCTCCAGATGGAAAGATGCGCGAAACGGATTGCTCCACTACGGAGACAATGTTTCGTATTATTCAAGCTATTCCCTCGCCAAAAGCTGAACCATTCAAACGGTGGCTGGCGCGTGTTGGTTTCGAACGCGTGGAGGAGATAGAAAATCCAGAACTAGCAACCAAACGCACACGAGCAATCTATAAAGCGAAAGGATATTCAGACACGTGGATTGAAAAAAGAATGCGCGGTATTGAAGTACGCGAGACGCTTACCGATGAATGGAAAAAGCGCGGAGTCAAAGAAGGGCAAGAGTACGCAATTCTTACTGCCGAAATCTCAAAGGCAACATTCGGCATGACTCCAAGTGAGTATCAGAAACTCAAAGGATTAAAACGAGAAAATCTACGCGACCACATGAACGATTTGGAGCTTATTTTTACAATGCTCGGCGAAGCCTCAACTACTGAAATTGCGAGAAATAAGGATACGCAAGGATTTGTCGAAAACAAAATTGCAGCTAAGGAAGGTGGCGCAATTGCCGGTGATGCGCGTAAAAAGCTTGAAATAAAGAGTGGTAAAAAAGTTTCTACTGGTGAGAATTATTTACCAAGGCCAAAGAAAGTAAGAAGGTTAAAATAATCATATGACGACACAAGCAAAAGATTTTCGAGCAGTAAGTCCTGAGTACGACCAGGACTGGGTGAATGGCGTTGGTGAAAAAGAATATCAAACACTTTTCGAATTTTTACAAGGAAAGAACATCAAAACAATTCTTGATCTTGCGGGCGGTAATGGGAAACTTACCAAAATGCTTATCGAGAGAGGGTATGATGTCTTTCTTTTTGATATTGCAGATAATATGCTTACGGAAGCTCATCGTAGGGGTGTCCCAGAGGAGAGAACTATGGCAGGTGATATATTTTCTAAAAACATTGGAAAGAAATTTGACTGTGTCATTCTAAAATCCTCAATGCACGAAATACCGCTTGAAAAATTCTCGCTATTTCATTCGATCATTTTTGATTTATTAAACCCAGAGGGATGGTTTATTGATTGGGATGTCCATGTGCCGACAGAAAAAGATTCGAATTGGCTTATACAGTGGGTAAATATCAAAGACAGCATTGCTGGTCTTGTGGATTTGGTAAAGAATCGAAATATTTATACAGAAGGCTTTATTGTTGAACAACTTAAACAAATAGGTTTTAAAAAAGTCACGATTGCATACCGTTTCTTTTACACTGTCTCTGTCGCAAAAATGAGTAAAGTATATTGGTCTGACGATATTCAAAAAACCTGTGAGTTTTTTGGAAAGACGAAAGAATTATCAAAAACTTACGGGAGTGATAACATTTCCGTGACTGAAAAATCACAGATGGATTTTGAGATAAAAATACCCGCCGTCTTCATCGTCGGACAGAAATGAGAAGTTATTGCTCTCAAATAGTTTTGTGTGATTTGCCCTTTTGAATCACCATTAAACTCTCTCGAAGCCACCAAGCGAACATACACAACGCCGAAGTAGCCAGCGCGAGCGAGGCGAGCGGGCTATGCGTAGGCGGTTGTGTGTGTTCGCGGACGTTAGAGCTACCGCTAGACGTGGATATGGGGGCGCCTCGGTCGCCGTGAGGGTGGAGAAAAGAGCAAACAAAAATGATGAATCTCCCTCGGGCTTACGCCCGGGGTTTCACTTTATTCAAACAGCGTAGCTGTTTGCCCCGCATCCTCTGCCCCCTGGTGCTGGATGTAGGCTCGAATGATTTTCTCATTGATGCCCACTGTAGAAACAAAGTAGCCTGAGGACCAGAGACTATCGGTGCCCCAGTAGACTGTTTTGAGGAAGTTGAATTGCTGTTTCACACCTCTTGAGCTGTTGGTTTTGTAGAGTCGAACGAAACTGCCAACATTCATGCTCGGTGGAATGGACACGAGCATATGGACGTGATCTTCTTCATGGTTCCACTCCTTGATTCGGAGTTTTGGGTAGTAGTGTGTTACCTCGTACGCCTTGTTCTTGAGGTAGGCCCCGAAGCCTTTGTTAATCACTTTTCTTCGGTACTTGGTGCAGATGACAATATGGTAGTCACAGAGGTAAATGGAGTGGGCATCGTGGATATAGTCCATACCTGCCATTGTATCAGAAGGGGCAGAGGAGTCGGCGAGCGCCTCCATCCCACGAGCTTACGCTCGGGGATTTAGTTGCGCAGTTAAAGAGCAAATTGAGGTGGTAGATATTTTTGTGGAAAAACAAACCGCCAAAACTCCAGGTCGGCCAGTATTTAATGAAATGCTTCTCCGCATCGAGCAAGGTGAAGCAAATGGAATTTTAGCGTGGCATCCCGATAGATTGGCGAGAAATAGTGTTGATGGTGGAAAAATTATCTACTTGCTCGATACGGAAAAACTTACCGAACTAAAATTTCCAACTTTCTGGTGTGATCCGACACCGCAAGGCAAATTCATGCTTT
>CAYLPD010000027.1:13588-15685 GCA_964385515.1 uncultured Bdellovibrionales bacterium | reverse complement strand
TCCTTGGCTTGCTCGCGATCGAGGGTGAAGGTCGGCTCGTTCACAATGCGGTTGCGGATACTGTGGGCTTCGGACAGCCCCGCATAACTCTGAAGCTGGCCGGGGTGAATATTGGCGAGACGCTCAGACATATTCTCTCCGTCGAAGCCAGACTCTTTCAACAGGTCGTCACAGAAATGATCGGCCTCGAGAATAGCTACCTTGAAGTGACTCGGGTTATCGCTCTCGAGCCTACGCTCGACGGACTCCCATTTCTTGGTCGCCTCATTCTTGCGGAGGAGCGGGCGGGCAGTCCCATAAAATTGAACCTTCAAGTTTTCGGTCACTCCTCGCAAGAGCACCAACATCACCACGTCAGCAATGAGCACAACGGAGTAAATAATGAGAAAAACCTTGAGCACCATGAAAAACGCCGACTGAGAGACAATTTCCCAAATCGCCGGCACCATACCGAGAAACCCGAGTGCATCAAATTCAGTACTCATATGTCTTGCCCCGTTACAAGCTTGCGGCAATACAGCAAAAACGAGACGAACAAAAAAAAACTTACTGCCTCCATTATAACCCGAAAACAGCGAAACAACGCTTGTGACAGGACGAGGTATTCTGCCGAGTGTTTGCCGCGTATCGTTCAACCTACAAAGCTGTGCGTGTCCCAGACCGTTCGAAGGCGTGTGTCACATTCAAAATGGTTTCTTCTTCAAACCACCGGCCCATGAATTGTCCACCAATCGGAAGCGGGACACCATTCTCAGTGATGGTACCCATCGGAAAGGAGATTGCTGGGACACCAACTAGATTAGCTGTAACGGTATAGATATCAGAGAAGTACATTTTGAGCGGATCATTGGTCTTTGATCCGAGTGGAAATGCCGTCTCGGGTGTTGTTGGAGAAAAGATAACATCCACGGTCTCAAAGGCTTTCTGGAAATCCTGACGGAGAATGGCACGCACCGCCAGTGCTTTCTTGTAGTAGGCGTCATAGTAGCCGGACGAAAGCGCATAGGTGCCAAGCATGATCCGGCGTTTGACCTCGGGACCAAAACCAACTTTCCGCGTATCAAGATAGGTTTCAAGGAGCGTTGAGGTCTTTGCGAGCGAGTCTGCTTGATCATTCACCGAGAGACCATAACGGATACCGTCAAAACGAGCAAGATTGGAGCTCGTCTCGCATGGCTGAATGATGTAATACACTGGCAGAGCAAACCGGCTATGCGGCAAACTCATCGGGACAATTTCGGCACCCAGCGTTCGAAACGCATCCAGCGCCGCCTCGGCAACCTCGCGAACCTTGACGTCAAGCGCGTCAGTGAAGTATTCATCCGGAACACCAATTTTTTTTCCCTTCACATCACCGGTCAGCAGATCTTCATATCGTGGGACAGGACGACTGGACGTTGTGCTGTCGAGCGGATCAATTCCCGCAATCCGCGAAAGCACAATCGCGACATCCTCGACAGTCCGACCGAAAGGCCCAATCTGATCGAGTGATGAAGCCATCGCGATGAGACCCGACCGCGAGACCCGACCATACGTTGGTTTGAGTCCGTAGATACCGCAGAATGCGGCTGGTTGACGAATGGAACCGCCCGTATCTGAACCCAGCGCCCATACCGACATATCAGCAGCGACAGCAACGGCTGATCCACCTGAGCTACCGCCCGGGACCCGGGTCACGTCCAGCGGATGATGAGTCGGACCGTAGCTACTGTTCTCCGTCGAGGCTCCCATGGCAAATTCATCCAGATTGGTCCGGCCGAGGATAACAGCCTGAACGGAGTGCAGCTTGGCCACTGCGGTCGCATCATAGGTGCCTATGTAATTGTCGAGAAGTTTTGATGCTGCTGTGACCCGTTCTCCGGTCATGAGCATATTGTCTTTGATCGCGCCCGGAATACCAGCGAGGAGATCAATCGCGTCGCCACGCGCGACTGCCGCATCGACAGCCTCAGCTTCAACCAATGCTTGCTCTTCGCGCAATGTGAGATAGGCATGCATGTCCTGATCTCGTTTCTGAGTAGTCGCGAGGTACTCACGTGTCACAGCCACGGCTTTCTTCTCTCCGCTCTGAATCTGTTCATGCAGTTCGCGAATCAT
>CAYLPD010000027.1:1435-13488 GCA_964385515.1 uncultured Bdellovibrionales bacterium | reverse complement strand
TCAAGAATACGGGGCGCTTCTCCGGAAAGATTCGCCACGTCTTCTGCCGACCGATCGGATTCCGGCGCCATCGATGTCTCGGCTGGCGCATCGGTCACATCCACGTCCTTGAGTTCACCAAACCAATCAATCACCGCAGAGAGGTCTTTTTGAAAGTGAGTCACTTCCGCATCGGTCAAGCCGATTCGGGCGAGGGTAGCGATATGTTTAACTTCGTCAGTCGAGAGCATGGCCAGAAGACAGTGGTTAGAATAGCTCGTTTTTAGTGGCTAGAAGAGTCGAGAACTCTGTTTCATTCAAAATCTTTACACCAAGCTTTTGGGCATTGTCATACTTGCTGCCAGGGTCAGCGCCAGCCACCACGAAGTCCGTTTTACGGCTTACTGATGAGGAAACTGACCCACCCAACTGTTTTATCTTACGCTTGGCCTCATCCCTTGTAAAGCGCGAGAGCTCACCAGTGAGTACAAAGGTCTTACCCAAAAGCGGTCCGTTCTCAGTATTCAGTGGCTCTGGAATGAGTGCGATAACCCCCGCAGTGTCGAGTGCCTGGAGCAATCGGGCGTTCCGCTCATCGCTCAACCATGCCGCAAGACTGGCTGCAGATTTATCTCCGATGCCATCGAGCTGGACCCAATCCGCGGCCGAAAATTGACGCACTGTCTCGAGGAGGTGTTTGGGCATGACGGTCTTGGTTTTCACTCTGCCAGCTATGAAACGCGCGATTGCGTCGGCGGTTTCCTCACCGACATGTCGGATGCCGAGTGCAAAGATGAAACGTTCAAGTGGCACGCGTTTTGATTTCTCAATTGAAGCCGCGAGTTTCTCGGCGGATTTTTCGGCAAAGCGCTCAAGGGGCGCGATATCGCCTGGGGTGAGCTCAAAAATATCAGCGAGATTCGCAATGAGACCGTCCTCCATGAATTGTTCGACAATCTTCTCCCCCATCCCAACAATATCAAAGCCCTTCCTGGAAACCGCATGAATAATTGCCTCCCGCTCAACCGCGAAACAGCGTGGGTTGGTGCAATAGAGCGCGGCCGAATATTCCTTTTCACCGCCCTTCTCTCCAATGATGCGGTGCTCGACAGAGCTGTCACATTTTGGACACTTGGTCGGCATGACAAATTGCCGCTCCTTCCCCGTACGAAGCTTTTCCATGACCGAAACAACCTCTGGGATGATATCGCCGGCTTTCCGTACCACAACAGTATCGCCGAGACGGATACCAAGGCGCGCGATCTCATCAGCATTATGAAGTGTGGCGCGCGAGACGACGGTCCCTGCCAACTGGACCGGGGTGAGATGAGCAACCGGAGTGAGCACGCCAGTGCGACCCACCTGGATACTGATAGCCTCGACTATGCTCGTCGCCTCTTCGGCTGGAAACTTGAACGCGATGGCGAAACGCGGCGCCTTACCAGTGTAGCCGAGCGATGTCTGAAGCGCGCGCTCATTCGTCTTCACCACGATGCCGTCGAGCATATAAGAAAGCGTCTCACGCTTCTCGTTCCATTCAGTGTAGAACACTTCGACGTCATGGATGGACGGGCACTTCTGGAGGTGTGGGTTCACCTTGAAACCAAGTTCCCGGAGCAAACCGAGTTCCTTTTCTTGTGTTGGAGGAAGTGCCTCACCAGAAATCGTTTCAATATCATACATGAAGGAGTCGAGCTTACGCTGAGCTGTCACGCGGGAGTCGAGCTGTCGAATCGAGCCGGCAGCAGCATTCCGCGGATTGGCAAACAGCGGTTCACCACTGGCTTGGCGTTCCGTATTGATACGCTCAAATTCACCTTTGGAAAGCCAGGCCTCGCCGACGACGACACAGTCCACTGGCTTGTTCAAACGGAGCGGAATGGAACGGATGGTGCGCAAATTCTCGGTCACATCCTCACCAATCATGCCATTGCCTCGAGTCGCTCCCCGGACAAATTCTCCTTGCTCATACGTGAGCACAATTTTCAGACCGTCAATCTTGAGCTCGGCCAGATACTCAATGGTTTCACGTTCATCCCCGGTTTCCTTTTCGAGATACCGACGAAGTTTTGCATCCCACTCTACGAGCTCACGCACATCAAAGACATCGTCGAATGACCACTGCTGGGCGGCATGCTTCACTTTGCGGAATTCAGTCCGCGGCTCATCCCCGACCCGCGAGGTGGGACTGTTGGGACTCCGAAACTCTGGATATTGGCGCTCAAGTGCCTCCAGTTCACGAAACAGTGAATCATACGCCTCGTCAGAAATGACGGGTGCGTCAAGCACATGGTACTGGTGACGTTGGATATCAATTTCGTGGGCGAGCTTTTCTATCCTGATTCGAGCGCTCTTTTCATCCATAGCGACATCAGAGTCCAATATAATTGTAGTCCCGCAGTGACACTGTCGTTTGAGTGGTCGCTGCAGATCCACCTGTCCCCACCGTCAGGGAAACCGTGACGCGACCCGCTTGCGGGTTGGGCGGTGATTCATTGACCGAGGTCGACGGTGTGACTTGAAACTGGTGACCAGTGAGACCAGTCACCAATGGCACATAACTCTCAGCGACAGTGAAAGAATATCCCTGACAGTTCAGTCGATTTGCATCTGGGTCTGCCCCTGTAAAATCATGGGATCGCCTGGAAACAGTGCCTGTTGTACCAGATGATTCAATCGCCTGGTACTCAATACAACGACTCTGTGAATAATCATAGAACTTAATCGAGGAAGAGGGCGTCGCACTCGTACTGTCAAGAACACTGGAGGTCCGAAGCTCCTTGGCCATGAGGTTCAACGCAAACTGAGCACTCTCCAAATTTGCCTGAATCTGTTTCTGACTCCGGAAAGACTTCGTACTCTGAGTCATGATCTGCATCGTCGCGAGAAGGATGATGGTGAACATCCCCATGGCTACCATCACTTCGAGGAGTGTGAAACCTTTTTCTGTCTGTTGTGAGACTCTACGCATACTCATTTCCAACTATTGAGAAAAAGTTCGGTATACACGCATTTGTTCGCCGGCGTACACCAACTCACAGCTCCGTTTGCCCCGCTCCCATTCGGCAATGCACTCGCCGCTTGCCAGAGGACGAAACTCTGGATGCGAGTATCACTCGACCCGCCCAGATGATCAATACGCAATACCCGGGAAAAACGACTCCCGGCCACCCCCGCCCCATGCTGGTACAAACCGCTCCCATCCAATCCAAGCGCAAATGACGGGTTGGAACAGTTGAAACCCGTATCCCCATAACTCGCCGTACAGCGCCGATTCGCTCCGTTCGGAAAATTGTTGAATGGATCGCAAGCGCCCGAAGGGAATGGAGGAGTAGTATAGGCAGAGCAATTCGCCCCGGTTGTCCAGTTCCGCAGCCGGAAGGCAAGATTATTGTCCCGGATATTACGGGCAATCTCGGCTCCCTCCTGGGCCAAATTTGTCGCGATGATGATATTGCGTGCATCAAGCGACTGCCGGTGTGAAGCAGAAAAGAGGCTCATAATAGTCACTGCACCAACAGTCAGGATGAAGCTCGAAAGCAGCACTTCAATGAGTGTAAAGCCCTGACTCGACGATAGTACAGATACAGTCTTCATTCGATTACGGACAACTACTATTGGTGCCATTCTCCAAGATACGACCAGCTGCCGAGAGACAGATATACACCGATGATCCACCTTTGGTGAGAACGATACTTGCCGGACCGGTCGTCAATTCTCCCCGTGGGACAGAAAAGCTCACCAGATAGCTTGAGCCAAACGCCACCCCGCGGGACAATGTGTAACTGGCCAGTGTTCCCCACGAACCACATCCACTGCCGAAATGATGCAACAACCTATAGGTATTGCTGTTGACCACCTGAACGCTGAACGTGCAGTTATTTTCGTTCACATTGGCGCTCCGACCAGAAAGTGCTGCATTCTGCGCGTCCCGGAGCACCGCCGCCACTTCACGAGCCGAGCGATCAAGATCACGTTGTGTCCGACCGGCCGCCCAGGACGCCAATGTAAGCGCGCTCATAATCCCGATAATCGCCACAACTACCAACACCTCAATCAACGTAAACCCCAACGTTTTGTTTTTGGTTACAAGCATGTCTCTATTGTACTGCTAAATGCATCAGAACTAAACAGGGAGGAGGAAAAGCGTGAGCCACCAGGGATTGAATGCTTGGAGATACAGCGTTGTCAGTGTCCCGATGACGAGGAATGGCGCAAAGGGGACCTGACTCTTCATTCCCCGCTTTCGCAAGATCAGTAACCCGACGCCCACCAACGCCCCCGTACCAAATGAAAGAGTCGAGAGGAGGAGGAGTGCAGAGAGTCCGACCGCCGCACCGACGACACCCGCCAGCCAAACATCACCCATCCCCATCCAGGTCTCGTGAGAAAAATACACCAACGCATAAAAGACAATCGCCGCGATACTCCCGCCCCAGAACATATCCCGCCACGGGATCGACACATCCCACCAGGCCAATGGTGACAGCGCGGATATGCAAAGCGCATACGCCACCATCAGGCCAACACCAGTGAGGAGCAGCACGAGAGGGATTTCCATATTCCGTGCATCATAGAGCGCAATTACGATGAGCAGAGAAACAAGGATGAGAAGCCACGCCACGGTTATCATCTCTGACCACATACCCGTCTTCAGTGTCTGTGATCCGAAGAGAGCAAAGAGAAAGCCGGTCGCCAGTTCGACTGCCGGATACTGCCAAGAAATCGGGAAGTGACACTCTCGACATTGACGACCCAGGAGAAAGAAGGAAAGGATGGGAACATTGTCATACCAGCGAATCAACTTGCCACAAGACGGGCACTGTGACCGTCCACCCAGCGTCTTCCCCGACTCCAGACGCAGGACGACGACATTCAGAAAACTCCCAATAATGAGCCCGAGGAGGAAGAAAAATGATAGAGTCATATGATGTTTCGATATTCCAAGGGGCGTATTCTGGGGGAAAATCAGTTTGGAATTTTTGAGCAGAAGATGAAAGAGGTTAGCCTTCCAAATGGAGCATTTTTTCTGCGAGCTTAGGAATTTCTTTTTGAAAAAATAATTTCACTGTTTTCCAGTCCACAGAAAAAAACACGTGCGGCATCGGGTCATTCTCGGCATCCGAAAAATATACCAAGCTTTTCAAGAAATGTGGCAAGCTCTGGTGCTGTTCCGGATAGCGCTGAGTCGCAGATCGAAGCGCCTCTTCAAGAGTCAGGCGATGCTCCGCAAGCCAATACAGATCGATAAAATCACGTTTTTTTCCACGCTGACTCACCGCAACAATTTTCATCGCGGCTATATCTTCAGGTGAAAGAATGGTAATCGACCCACATCGAAGACTCTTCGTGCTCGGATGAAAAAATGGGTACGCAATGAAACTTATTTTTGCACCCTCAAAAATACCGTACAATGTCCCCTGCTCGATCAATGTTGTGGTCCAATTTCCCGATGCCATCATCAATCTTTCTATCTCTCCCACAGAAAAGTCACTCTCTCCGGTGAAGAAATCAAGATCCACGGATACCCGATGCCCAACTTGAAGAGCAAGCGCTGTCCCTCCAGCCAGATACCACCGGGAATTTCGAAGCCATGGCAATCCCCTACAGATAACAAAGGCTTTCTTCGTGGCATCCGGCATGATGTCCAAGTGAAGTTTTTCCAATGTCACTTCTTCCATATCATCGTAAGACAAGCGTCCATAGCGCTTTCGATTTTGCATGAAGCTCACTCCGTGAATTCATGAGCACTGCTTTGATGGTCTCTTTGGGATAATACGAGAATAGCCAACGGATATCTTCATCATTACCAAAATCAAGTACTCGTTCAATGATATACGAAACATGCTCATCCGCATTGAGAGTCTCCACATCGATATCCCAAAAAAGCGACTGTTTCTGTAGGGTATTCATGGTTCTATGATAGCAGAAAAATGGCTTTATTTCAAGAAATAATCCCTCCTAAAATACTACTGGCAGCCACGAGTATCTACTGTCTTCCTCGACTCCAGATGCAGGACGACAACATTCAGAAAGCTCCCAATAATGAGCCCGAGGAGGAAGAACAGGAGTACGAGCATATAGTCCCATTAGAGATGAAAACACCCACAGAATCTATCAAAAAAGAGGCCCTAATGTGGACCTCTTTCTGAAAAGTCAGAAACGGACTAGACGCAGCCCGGGGCTGTTCCGACAAATCCTGTGATCCCCGTTTCCTGTATCGTCGCGGTGCAGGTACCGTTTAAATTTGCAGCAGGAACATCAAGCGTAAATGTGTTAGTCCCTGCAGCACCACAATCAGGAGCCGGCACACCCTCAGTGATATTGGCCACATCGATGACGTCTTCGGGGATATCCCCAAACGTTGCTCCTCCGTCAACATAGTCTCCCATGAGATTACTATCACACGCTGAAATCGCTTGCGTCTGCATGCTGTGCGCCACCGCCTTGAACTTCGCCATCTTCGCTTTTTCTCGCGCACTTGAGAGCGAGACGAGCACGATCGAGGCGAGAATGCCGATGATCGCGATGACGATGAGGAGTTCGATCAAGGTGAAACCACGACCTCTTTGAATCATACGTATTTATTTTTATCTCAAGTTTATTTTAACACACCGAGCAACATAAAAACAAAAACCCTGTCAAGAGGGCTTTTGTTTGATATTTTGTTTGCTAGCAAACAAAGAAATCAGCACGGGTTAAACGTCACCCCTTCAGAATTCACGGTTGCTGTGCAGGCTGTAGCCAAGCCAGTAGAGGCAACAGTAATGGCGAACGCGCCCGTACCAGTTGGTCCACAGACTGTAGCGGCACCACCAGCCGTTACCGTAATACCGGCGTTTACGAAATATGCCGTACCAGTTGCTACCTGAGCAATCGGAGCTGTCCCGGCCACCAAAGTGGTCGAGTCGCAAGTCAACACTGCCGCCGCTTGCAATGAGTGGACCTGCGCTTTGAACGCCGCCACTTTTGCCTTCTCACGTGCGCTTGACAGCGAGACGAGCACGATCGAGGCGAGAATGCCGATGATCGCGATGACGATGAGGAGTTCGATCAAGGTGAAACCTTTGTATGTTTTATTCATAATTCTCACCTCCTTTCCTGTTTGTTTTTATTTTGCACATCTGTAGTATATAGTATCCCCCACACCTTGGCGAGATATGTGTCAACCCCGTTATTCCAGCCTCACATCTGCCCCGCGATATTGTAAATCGGCATAAGCACACCAACGGTGAGGATACCGACACCAATACCGAGGAGCACGATGAGCAACGGTTCGATGAGTGTCGTCAGATTGCGCGTCATCACTTCCACCTCCTGATTATAAAACTTACCGATACCATCTAGGACATGCGACATTGTTCCAGTCTCTTCACCAATCTTCACCATCTGCGAGACGATGGGCGGAATCTCTGCGGGATAGTGACGGAAGACACCACTCATGGCACCGCCAGTCTTCACCTCCTCCGCCGCGTGGAGCATAATCTCGGCATACACCGTATTGCCGATAACGTCGCTCGTGATCATAAGCGCTCGAACTACCGGGATACCCCCCGCCATCAGCGCTGCGAGATTTTCCGCCAGACGCGTGATATAAACATTTTTCGCCAGTGTCTTGAAGACAGGCAAACGCAGTACAATCCGATCCCATTCATGCTGACCGCTGTCAGTTTTGAAATAGTAGGCAATCGATGCCGCCACGGCGAACAGACCAATGAGCACTGCCCACCAATAAGCGTTCATGAAGTCACCCAGGTTGATGAGCACCGTGGTGTACCAGGGCACTGGGACATTCATATCCTTGATGAGCACCGTAATCTTGGGGAGAATAAAGGTTACCACAATAAAGGCGATCACTCCCGCCACTGCCAAGACGAACGCCGGGTAGAAAAGCGCCCCCCGGATCTTGGATGTCAAATGGTAATTCTTTTCGATATTATCAGCAACGAACTCAATCGATTTCTGCAGATTACCCGAAACCTCACCGGCCCGGACGAGATTGACCGTCATCGCATTGAAAACCGTCGGGTGCTTTTCCAGAGACTCCGAAAAGGACATCCCATCCTCTATGTCATCTTCCATCTCATGCAAGACATTCCGGAGAAAACGGTTGTCGGATTGTTCACTGATGGTATTCAGCGACGTCACCACGGGGACGTGTGCTTCAATGAGGGTCGCTAATTGCCGAAAAATCACCATGAGTTCCTTCTGCGAAGCCCCTTCCCAGAGCCTCTGCACATCTCGAATCGCCCCCTCCCATCCGCCACGCTCATCTGAGACGACTTGAAGTGGGATCAGAGCATTCTTCTGGAGGATTTCAATCGCCGCCTCGCGCGAAATCGCCTCAACCAAACCCTCTTTCAGGTCCCCGGCTTCTGTTTTGGCTTTGAAATTGAATTTCATAATAGACGATGGTGAGACTCTTTCAGTTGCGCCACTCAAACCCTCAGACAAAATGGCTAGCTATTCTTCCTTGCTGACGAGCATGGTAAAGTAGTCTTTATTCTTGGCATAAGCCGTCGCGTCGTCAATGGATACAATACCTCGCCGGACCAAATCAGCGAGTGAGCGATCAAGCGAAACCATCCCTTCTTTCATACTGGTTTCAATGACAGAATCAAGCTGGTGAACCTTGTTTTCACGGATAAGATTCTCAACAGCATGATTCTTGAACATGATCTCAATAGCGGGTACTCGACCCCCGGAAAGCTGGGGCAAGAGACGCTGTGAAACAACCCCCAGGAGCACATTGGCCAATTGGAGTCGGATTTGATTCTGTTGATGTGCTGGAAAGACATCGATAATACGATCAATCGTTTGGGGTGCATCGTTGGTGTGAAGCGTTGCAAAGATAAGGTGTCCTGTCTCCGCCGCGGTCATGGCTGTCGAGATCGTATCGAGATCACGGAGTTCGCCAAGCAAGACGACATTGACGTCTTCGCGCAAAACGGCTCGGAGCGCCGAGGCAAAGGATTTTGCATCCCGACCAACCTCTCGTTGATTGATGAGGCAACGATCCTGTTCGTAGACAAACTCAATCGGGTCTTCGATCGTCACGATATGCTTCTCCTCGGTATGATTGATATGGTCAATGAGCGCCGCCAGCGTTGTCGATTTCCCGTGACCAACCGGACCGGTCATAAGCACCAGCCCTTGAGTAACCGCTGTGAAATTGTAGAGGGAAGTCGGCACGTTCAATTCTTCCAATGCTCGAATCTTATTCATCACGAACCGCATGGCGATTGAAACGTAGCCCTTTTGATAAAAAACATTGACGCGAAACCGGGCTCGGTCCTCGAAATTATAAGAGAGATCAGTCTGCCCATCTTCCGTGAGTTCCGCTTTTTTATCCTCAGTCAGGATAACTTCCGCCAACGCCTTGGTATCAGCTGGCGTGAGCAGTTTCTCCTTGGTCAACTGATGAAGCTTCCCATTGATACGCAGTGTCGGATATCGACCGATGACAAAATGAACATCCGAAGCGCCCTGTTGGCCGACAATCGTGAGGATATTCTTCAGTCGTGCTTCGATATCCAACTGTTCCATAGGTGATTGGTGTTTGTTTCTTTGTTCAGTCTACCATTTTTCTTCTCTTCTCCGCATCCCCCAGTCCTTCCGATTTCACTCTTCATCGACCAGCGTGCCTTCGGTTACTCGTTCCACTTCAGCGATCGTGGTGATGCCTTTCAAAACCTTCAGCAGTCCGTCGTGCTTCATCATGAGCATATGCTGATGCACTGCCTCTTTCTTGAGTTCATTCTCATTCGCCGCTTTGTCGGTAATAATGACTTTTGCCTCATCGGTGACTTCGAAAACTTCATAGATGGCAATTCGTCCCTTGAAACCTGTCTGTCCGCACACCTCACAACCCTTCCCTGCATACACTTTGAGCGGCGCGCGAGGGTCAAGGTCATATGCCTGAAGTTCTGCGACCGGCAACGCCGAGCGAGCGGCTTCTATCTGTTTTTGCATCCCCGGTGTCAGTTTTGTTTCTTCTTTGCAACTCTCACAAATACGTCGCACCAGCCGCTGGGCAGCCAGCGCCTGAATCGATGCTGCAAGGAGAAACGGCTCTGCTCCCATATCAATGAGACGCGGGAGTCCCTTAATGGCATCATTGGTGTGGAGAGTCGAAAGAACCAAATGACCAGTCAAAGCAGCATGGACAGCCAACTCTCCCGTTTCTTCATCTCGGATTTCACCAACCATGATGACATTCGGATCTTGGCGAAGAATGGAACGCAAACCATCCGCAAAAGAATAGCCAATTTCTGGCCGGATTTGACTCTGATTCACACCCTCCATAAAGTATTCCACCGGGTCTTCGAGAGTAATGATATTGCGCTCTTCCTGATTCAAAATCTGAAGGAAAGCATACAGCGTGGTTGATTTCCCCGAACCCGTGGGTCCAGTGATCAGGATAATGCCATACGGCTCCTTGATTTTCCGTGTCAGCACTTCACGATTCCGCCCCCACAAACCCAGTTTGTCCAGATCGGCCATGTTGTTCGACTTGTCGAGAATACGCATAACGACTTTCTCACCATCGATAACCGGCAGCGTCGAGACACGCAAGTCGATAGTCTTATCACCCGAAACAACCCGAAATCGCCCGTCTTGCGGTTTGCGCTTTTCATCAATTTTCATGTTAGCGAGAATTTTGATGCGCGAGAGCACCGCTCGACCGACATCATTTGGGAACACCAGTGTCGATTTCAGCAATCCATCTACGCGAAATCGCACCCGATACTCTCCGTCCACCGGTTCGATGTGAATATCACTCGCCCGCCCTTCAACCGCATGTTTGACAATCACATCAACGAGTTTGGCAATCGGCGCATCCTGAAACATCTCGGGCAATGCATTGGCACCCGTACTATCTTTCTGAATTTGAATCGCCGTATCTTTTTCCTTCTTCAAGGAAACAATCGCTTCTTCCAAGGCTCGATCCGTGCCAGCATAAAACTGCATGAGATCATCAAAAGTTGCTTGAGCAACAAGTGAAACCTCAATACCGAGTCGCTCTTTCTCAGCTATAAACCGGAGGACATTCAGTGCATCAAAATCCTGAGGATTGACCATCGCCACCATCACGATGCCATCGCGCTGATCAAAGGCAACCATCTGATATTTTCGCGCCGTATCTTCGGGGATGATTGCTAAAATAGCTTTGTCGATCGTCGCCGGGGCAGTCTCGAGAAGCGGCACCCCAAGACTTTTGGCCACGGCATGAACATCGGCCTCGGAGATCAACCCCGTACCAGTGGTGGCGCCAGACATTGGAGTGATCTCCGGAGACATGGGACGAGAAAGCTACTCAAACGGATTGGGCCGACCGCCGACGCCGCTTTCAAGTGGCGAAAGCGGATGTGAGACGAACGCCAGTGTTGTATCGAGAGGCTCGAAATCAATAGCTGAGGTTTGGAAAATCGGATCCGTCATTGGATCATTCACCCGCTGTGCCCCGAGATAAGGAAATTTGGCAATGAAAGTCCCACTGAGAAAATTTGGTTGCACTCCCGAAGTTTCTCCCTCTTTGACTTTCTGATCTTCGAGTTTACGTCGTCCCATCGAAAATTCGATCGCTTCATACAGCCGATCGGCATGGTAGAGTCGAGTATAAAAGTCCTTGATATTCGCATACGCACCGATGACCGATACCTCGGCGATATAATCCTCTGGAATCGCCAGGGCAGCGGCAGCGGCGATATCGGTCGCCTGCTCTGGAGTCATGCCGTTGCTGATCGCCTGATTGTAGGACTCTTGATTGACAGAATGAGTCTTGACATTACGAGTGAACTTCACCCCCGAGACGATAATACCCGTTTGCTGCGCCAGGAAATTAAACATGTCTACAACCCGCTCCTCGTCCAATACCTTCGGATAATATCGCCCCACAAACGACGTAGCTTCACTCCGACTGGCCAGTGACGCACTGAGCGACTGAATATTTCTGTTGACAGCATCAACATTCGCAAGCTCAACCTCAACTGCGGCAATTTCGTCGCGCTTGGCAAAAATAGCACTCACATCTGGCTTGATATAGCCAATAACAATCACCACTTCCAGAATAA
>CAYLPD010000027.1:0-1335 GCA_964385515.1 uncultured Bdellovibrionales bacterium | reverse complement strand
ACATTGATGAAGAAACCTCGATCAAACATCCTCCCCTGCGCGATCGCTTGTTTCTCCTTGATAGATTGTGAGAGATTGATACCAGCCATGTGTGTGAATCTGTATTTTTATTTTTTCTTGAGTGCCCGATTCGCTCCCTGAAGCGCGAGTCCAAGGACGACCGAAAACGACGTCCCCATCCGCCTGACAGCGCCCTCAAGCTCAGGCGCATACGTTACTCGCTTCCATGGCTCACCAATCGTGACAGGTAACTTCAGCAATGTTTCGAAATACGTCGTGAGCCCGGTGAGCCCCGCCGTCCCACCTGAAAGAATTATACCATCAATTGGCCGATCTGGGTGTTTCATTTGATAAAGCAAAATGAGTCGCCCCATTTCTGAACCGATAGTTTCGAGAGCTGGGAAGATCAGTTTCGATCCAGGCGTGTTCAAATAATCTTTTGTACTTTTCTTCAACGTCTCGGCTCGATCTTCAGCAATATTCAATCCTTCAATGAGTGTTCTGGTCACATCACGACCGCCGACATCCAGATTTCGACTAACCTTGACGAGTCCGTTCTCAACCAAAACCAAATTTGTCGCCCGCGATCCAATATCCGCTACCAGATATATGCCTTGATCACCGTCAATGACAGAACGAACCATTGAAAACGTTTCCAGTTCGAGAAGTTGCATATCATAACCGACGGATTTGATATAACTCTCATAGCGCTCCACCTCTTTGTTCAAAGCTGCGACCAAGAGAACCTCAACCTTATTTTTTTCGGGACCAGCTCCTGGAATCGGTACCTCACCGACAATTTCCCAAGAGAGTGCCACCTCCTCAAGCGGCGACGGTATATATTTGTGCGCTTCAAACTGAATTGCCTCCTGCAACTCCTTTTCACTCATTTTGGGAAACTCAACAAGCGCCACCAGTCCAATGAAGGCAGGCATCGCAACATACGCCTGCTTAGTTCCAGGCTGCAACCGATCCAGGAGAGCTCGCAAATAGGTCGTCACCCGAGCATCATAATTCCCCTGGGTATCCGCAACATTTTTTTCAACCAATGTGAGATCGATTTCAGCGTAATTTTTAAGATGCACTTCTCCAGACTCAACACTCAGTTCGACTGCTTTAATGGAGGCAGTCCCAAAATCAATTCCGAGAAATGTTGGTTTATTGAATCCGAACATGCATTTTTTATTTCATTGCTACTATAGCATAGCTCAACCAAGATTCGAAAAATTTTTGTCTTCATTGATGTTCCCCATTGTGAGTATTTTTTCAGACTCCATCAATCATGCTACACTACCCTCAAAACAAACTTCCCATGTCTCGCGCTCTCTTCGTGCT
>CAYLPD010000026.1:0-17669 GCA_964385515.1 uncultured Bdellovibrionales bacterium | reverse complement strand
GCTGCGGGCCGAGTGTTCTACGATGGGTTTGAGAGCGGGAATACAAATTTGTGGGAACCGGATGGTTGGGCATGCGTTGGCGGGGGTCAGTGTCCATTTTCACCACAGGACATCCGCCCGCTGCCGTTCGTGGTCTCGACAGGATGTCAGACGGGGTCGAAGTGCGCCTCGGTCAACTGGGGTCCGGATGAGCGCGCCAATGTGAGCGGGTATGATACATTTTCTTCCATGTTTGTGGACTTTCCTGTTTCTGCAGAAACCCTGATTCGGTGGTGGGAGAAGGTTGATCCGGATTTTAGCTCGGATGTTGTCGGTGGTGGTCCAAAGGTCATGAAGATTGGGGACGGTAACGAAAATGAGCTCTATACATTCTATGCTTCGCCCGGATCATCTCCAGAAACGTTAATGGCGAGTAATGGGGGTATTGGTATGCCAACTTTTTGGAGTAGCGCCGAGGCTACGGTCGTCAAAAATACCTGGAATAAATTCGAGTGGTACGCAAAAGAAGGGGATGCCAGCAATGGCAAGGTGAAGCTGTGGGTGAATGACGTGCTTGTCTGGGATTGGACCGGCAATACAGTATCTGCTGGTGGGTCGTGGTCTCCATTTCGTATCGGCAACAATTGGTCTGGCGGTTCACCGGGCTCGCGCGATCATGATACGAATAACCACATGTATGTCGATGAAGTAGAAATTTTCTCCGACACCGGCACAGGCGCCACAGGATCGATGTCAGCTGGAACGATCACACAAGGTGGCGGTGACACCACTTCTCCCGCCGCGCCGACGGGACTGGGGGTAGAATGAGATTATGCTTTCACGTGTTTCTATTTCATCAGTTATTCCTCGAACCTTCATCAGTCTGATGCTGTTCTTGGTTTTCCCGCTGTCGGTTTACGCCGCCCCATCGATCAGTGGAACGAGCGGCACCTGGAATCATGGGGGCAGCGTCACCATCAACGGGTCAGCGTTTGGTACTAAGTCGCCTGCTGCTCCATTGGTGTGGGACAATGCCAGTGGCACCTCCCTCTCGCAAAAATGGGACGTGTATTGGCCGAATGGTAGCGGGGCGTCATATAACATGGCTTATCGTTCGGTACAGCGCAGTGTCGCGATGCCACATAACCGCATCACGAAATATATCGCTGGGGCAGCCTATCCGGGCACGGATACTAATGCGGGATGGAATACCCTCCTTTCGAAGGTAGTTAACCTTGGGTCGCTTCCGAAGACACTCTACGTCACACACTACTTCCGCGTCGATCCGGCGTGGGTGTTCGGACTTGGCGATCCAAACGATCATAATTTCAAGATTACTGATTTATCAGCGGAGTCCGGACCGTATCAGTACCCACCAGGCTACTGGTATTGGGGGTATGCACCGGGAGAGTTTGGCAGCTGTTCTGCTCATGCGGCGCTCCAGTTACAGGATGATCTGTCAGACTCGATCGACGGCGGGCAGTATTGGCCGGGCATTAACACGCCAGCCTCTCCCTGTGAGCAGTGGATCAAGTGGGAATTCGAAACCAAGCTTAGTTCTGGCTCAGACGGATATGCAAAGGTTTGGCAGGATGGCACGCAACTGGCGGACTATTCTGGGAAAACTGATGGCCTGTCAGGCACAACGCGTACTTTTACGATCGGTGGCTATCAGCGTGCCTACGGCAACCAGAACAACTGGCGTTACTTCGCTGATGTCTACATGGACATCACGCCGGCCCGCGCAATGCTCTGCACTGGCTCGACACTTACTTCCAGAGGACGGTGCGAACCGCAGATCCCGAGCACTTGGTCGTCATCTTCCGTCACGGTCAATGTTAATGCGGGCAAGTTCGCCGATAGTTCGACTGCCTATCTGTATGTCTGTGATTCGACCGGATCGTGCAACAGCAATGGTACCGCGATCACTATTGACGGAGGAGGCGGCTCTGACACCACTTCTCCCGCCGCGCCGACGGGGCTGGGGGTATAGTAATCGGATTGATTTTATTGAGCCTTCGTGCCATAATCCCTAGGCCGTTCTGCGGCGTTTTTCTTTACCCTGTTAGGAAGCAGATTGCTTCGCGGCTTGTTGTGGGGATGAATGCTGAAACAATCGCGAATACGGGGTTTCTAAATACACGGTGTAAGCTTCTGACGGGGTTTACTCCCGTCATCTCTCTTTCTATGGCCAATGATAATGTTGTCCTACGGTTTGACAAAGTGTCTTTTGAACACGGGCACAAGAAACCGATTCTCGATGAGGTGAGCTTTGTGATTCGTCGCGGTTCAAAAATCACGCTCATGGGGCAGAATGGTGCGGGCAAGAGTTCGCTCTTTGGACTCATCATTGGTGCATTGAAACCGCAGAGTGGACGTATCTCGATTGGTCCAAATGAGACGGTCGCGATTGGTCGGCAGACTATCCCTAGGGACCAACTTGATCTCACCATCGGGGATTATTTCCAACAGTTTTTTCGGGAGAAGCAGTGGGACCTCCCCAAGCATATTGAGAACGTGCTTGCCGTTGTGCATCTCCCCATGCCCCCACTGAGCAAAACTATTCGGCAGTTGAGTGGTGGTCAGCAGGCGCGGCTTTTGCTCGCCTCGGCCCTGATCCAAAATCCAGATATTCTCCTCCTTGATGAGCCGACAAATAATCTCGACGCCGAGGGTATCGCGCACCTCACCCAGTTTCTTCAGGACTACGACAAGACCGTTATCGTCATCTCACATGATGCAGATTTCTTGAATTCGTTCACTCACGGTGTGTTGTATCTTGATATCTTCACACACACTATCGAGCAGTATACGGGCGACTATTATGATGTCATTGAGGAGATTGCGAAGCGTATCGCCAAAGCCGAGAGTGAAAATATCCGTCTGGAACGCACGATCCGAGAGAAGAAAGATCAGGCGAACGTTTTTGCCAACAAGGGGGGTAAACTTCGAGCTGTCGCCAAGCGCATGCGTACGCTTGCTGAGGACCTTGAAGAGAATAAGATTGATGTCCGGAAAGAAGACAAGACGCTGCCCACATTCGAAATCTCGACCCATGGTGTTGTCGGACCGATCGTTAACATTCAGACTGTCTCGCTCATCGCACCACTCGGGACCGCTATCAAACGTGTAGACCTTGTTTTGAAGAAAAACACGCATCTGCTCGTGACGGGCCCCAATGGCATCGGCAAGAGCACGTTCCTCGAGGCGCTCGCGACGGGCGATACGGACCGGGCCAGCATCACGCCGGGCGTGAAGGTCGGGTACTATCGTCAGGATTTTTCAACACTTGATTTCAACGAAACAGTTGCCAATACGCTCCTCGCCGTGATGGAGGAGAAAAATATTCAGCTTGCTTATGCGACTGCAGCCAAGTTCCTTATCCCGTCTGAACTCCTGCAGAATAAGGTTGAGAGTTTGTCTGAGGGTCAGAAGGGACTCCTTATGTTTGCGCGGCTTTACGTCGAGAAACCAGATTTGCTTATCCTCGATGAACCAACCAATCATATTAATTTTCGTCACCTGCCGGTGATTGCTGAGGCACTCGACCAATACACTGGTGCGATGATCCTTGTCTCGCACGTACCAGACTTTGTAGCGCAAATCCGCATTGACGAAGTCCTTGACCTCGAAAGCCTTATCTAAAGCAGGCAAAACAAGCAGCGACTGAAAAGGAGACACTGTTTTCTTTATCGAACCTTACTTGTACCGGAGCGCATCGAGAGCGTCGATGCGGGAGGCAGAGCGGGCGGGGAAAACGCCGGTGAGAAAACCGACGAAGGCACCAAAGCCGATGACGGTCATGACGAACCAGAGTGGCGAGTAGAAGAGTGAAACCGCTTCACCACCAAAGCGTGTCGCGATCGCATTGATGAGAACATTGATGACGAATCCGCCGACATAGCCGATGCCAACACCGCCGACAGCACCGAGGAAACCCATGAGTGTTGATTCCATCACGAACATCAGTGAGATGTCAGACTTTGATGCGCCGATTGCCTTCATGATGCCAATTTCTTCAGTTCGTTCGAGGAGTGTGATTGTCATGGTATTGAACATGCCGATGGCCGAGACAATGAGGGCGATCATGCCGAAGACCATGAGGACAAGTTGGATGGCACGAAAGACTTTGTTTGCCTGATCAATGGTTTCTGAAATTGATGAAGCAGTGAAACCGATGGCATCGATAGCTGTTCGGACCGGTTCGATGACGTTTGTGGATCGGCATTTGACTTTCAGTTTTGTGTATTGGTCAATGGTGAGTGTGTCGAGGGAATCAAGCGGGATATAGACGATGTTTTCAGCCCCTTCACCGATACCAACGATGGTATAGGGAGTGCCGAGGTCGACCGATGTTCCTCGACCAGCCGCATTGGGATTGATGAAGAGCGTGATGGCCATGGTTTTACCCAGCATCTCTTCAGGTTTGACACCGAAGACTTGAGCGACTGCTTTGGTAATGACAATTTCGCGGACTTGGCCTTTGTCAAAGAGCCGCCCTTCTTCAACTTTCAGACCCTCACTTTTGAGGTAGGTGGGGCCAGTGGAGACGGTTGAAACGTCGAGGGTGATACTGTTGAAACGTCCCTGACCGGCAAGCTCGAGTGCTGGAATGACGTCAACGACATCTGGAATCTCGGCCAGCTTGTCAATTGTTACCTGGTCCAGTTTCGCTTCCTTGTCTTCTCCTAGTGTGACATCGAGTGAGACGAGCGCATCGGAGGTGGTGATTTTTTGGAGGAGGGTGCGTTGGAGACCGTAGCCGAACGAGACGAGAAACATAATCGCCGAGATGCCAACCGACATACCGAGAATCGTCAATAGGGTGCGCATGGTGCGCGCCTTGAACATCCGGAGCGAAAGTTTGAGAACATCGAGGAAACGCATAGACTAGCTGTACTTGAGAAGCATGATGATTTCAATTTCGCGAGTGATCTTTTCAACTGTGTCACGGCGTAACCCAACTCCACCCTGGATGAGGGATTTGTCGAGCTTCCGTGAGAGTTCGATCTGGCCGATAGCGCTCTCCAGCCGGAGTCTTAGGGCTGCTTGGAGACGGAGCCTGGCCTCGTCAGAAATTTTGAGGTGGAATTCTTTTTCGATGTAGAGGGCGAGACGAACTGCGCCTTGGTCTGTTGTGGTTCGGAGTTCTTGAGTCATGTTGAGTATATTTTCAACGCGCTTGGCAAACTTGATGGCGCGTAGCTTGTTCCACCCGGCGCCACCCTGGTCCAGTTCAAGGTCGAGTCGGTTAGTGAAGAGCGGTACATCAATATTCTTGAAGAGGAGTTCTTTCAAGAAAGCCTCGGCCATTGAAACTTGTTCATCAGAGAGTTCAGAGAGCAGGTGAGCGAGGAGTTGTTTGGCTTTGAACGGGATGAGGAGCATATCGACTTGCTGGGGCAAGAGGTTCTTGAAGGAGTTCATGAGAATCTTCAATTCGCTATTCTCCTCCTTTTCTTCCATGAGGAAGTCCTCCATCTTTTTTTCTTTGAGGATCGGCCGCTTTTCTTTGAAGACTTGTTCTTTGATGACGCGGCCATCTTTCATGTGGATAACGCGATCTGCGTACACGAGATGATCGGGATTATGTGTCACCATGATGACGGTCTTCTTGTCGACATCATTGAGTTCTTTCAAAATATCAAGCACATTTTGAGCTGATTCAGAATCGAGGTTGCCGACTGGCTCATCGGCGAGGATAATGTCTGGATTGTTGACCAGTGAACGAGCAATCGCAACACGCTGTTTCTGTCCGCCGGACAGTTGATTTGGCATCTTGTCGCCCTGCTCGGCGATACCGAAGCGGCGGAGGAGAGCAAATCCATCTTTTTTTCGCTCAGACAGGGTTTCACCACGGAAAACCCGAGGGAGACAGACATTGCCGAGGATATCGAGCGAAGGGATGAGGTAGAACGCCTGAAAGATCATACCCATCTCGTTTTGATGGAGATGGAGCGTTTCTCGTTCGGTCATCTGGGAAATCGCTTTGCCTTTGATAAAGACATCACCGTAGGTCGCGGACTGGAGACCGGAAATTGAGTAGAGGAGTGTCGACTTTCCACAGCCAGAGGGGCCAAAGATGATGACATATTCCTGGGGATAGATTGAAATATTCGTTTCCTCAAGCGCTCGCATCTCATTGGGCTTGCCACGGTTATAGATAACACGAAGCTTATCGATCACAATCAAGGGATCGACCGACTGTTTGGAGGGGGCGAGAATAGGTTCAGGCATTTCTTTTTCCTGTAGGATAGCATATTCTCCCTTGTATTGGGGATGACTTACTGTACGACCGAGTGGGCATCCGTTATGCTATGAGTAGCGATATGAAACTTTCGACCCAGACCATACTCGTTCTTGGCATTGTCCAATGCATCATTTTGACACTCCTTCTGGTACTCTTTATGCGGTATCAGGACTCACTTACATCGGGTGGCGGCGCTCTTCTTGCTGTGCCGGGGGCGGCGGTGTGCGTTTAGATCCCCAGATAAGTTACATTATATATTGGATATGGAACGGTATATTGCATTTTTTTCTCCCTTACTTCACCTCGCGTATCGCTTCCATGACGGAGTGAGTGGTTTTCTGCTGAGGCATATCTTTGGCGTGAAACGAGTGATGCTCATCGTGGCCCACCTCTCACTTTTTGGTTTCTTGTTCCCCGAGATACGTCGAGACTTTGGTGAGCTTGCGGCCAATCTCCTTATTCTCATTCTCTTTATCAGCCCCCTTTCAAAAATATTTCGGATGCGGCTCCTGCTCCAGCTCATGATGCTCAGGCGTGAGCTTGGTATTCTGATGGGTTATCTCGCGACCGTCCATGGTGTCGGGTACCTCCTTGATCCGGACTGGTACAATTTCATCATGGCACCCATACTCACCGGAGATATTGTGGGGAACGACCCGCGCTATTTCTTCGGGATTGTTGCGTACCTGTTGACGTTGCCGTTACTCTTCACATCAAATGCATTGGCGCAGAAATACATGGGTGTGAAGTGGAAGCAGCTGCATCGATCGGTGTATCTCATGTTTGCTTTCGCGATCATTCATCGATTTTTGATACAGGGTGCTCCGGCAGTTGTCTTGATTGAGATTGCGATTTTGCTTGGTGCGTACGGATTGGTAAAGGTATTGGCATGGAGAAACTTTTTCCCACCGTTGGTCAAGGCAATAAACCTCTTGGCGGAGGATTACCGTCGTTTCACACAGCCTGCGGGGTCTTCGTCCTTACCTCGATAGGGCCTTTGGGCAGAGTAAGAGGGGGACCTTGAGCGAGGGATTATAGTGCACGGTATTTCAGTGGCTGGCCCAGGAGCATAGTGATATACTAGGGAGGATAATTCTTAGATTGATGGAACGTATGGAAGAGATACAACCAGCTCCTGGTATGGGAGAAATACAGACTGAAAGGTCTTGTTGCAAGAACAAGGGAGGGTGTCACAGCGAACAATGTGGCGAATCAGAAGAAAAGGGTTCCTGGATTGTGGCTGGAGCGGTCTTGCTCTCGGGACTGATGGTTGCAGCGAGTATCCTTGTCTCGATGAAACCTGGAACCTCGAACACTGCAGCGACTCCGGGGACGCCAGTCACCCAACCGGATGGTCAAGCGGCGGCACAGCCAGTGGTGACGCTTGATCAGGTGAAAGCATTGTTTACTGGCAAGAATTTGGTATTCGGAAACAAAAATAGTAAAGTGCTCTTCGTTGAGTTTAGCGACCCAAGCTGTCCATACTGCCAGATTGCAGCTGGGAAAAATCCCAGTCTCAACAAGCAAGCGGGTAACCAATTCCTCATGGTTCAGGACGGGGGAACATATCTCCCACCAGTTCTTGAGATAAAGAAACTCGTTGATGCCGGAAAAGCTGGTTATGTCTGGTTGTATGCCAACGGACACGGAAACGGAGAACTCGCGACGAAAGCGCTCTATTGCGCCAATGAAAAAGGGAAATTTTGGGAGGTGCACGATCTCTTGATGAGTGAAGCCGGTTATGACCTCTTAAATAACAATGTAAAGAATGATACGGCGAAGATCGGAGTGTTGGCGGAATTTCTAAAGGGAGCCGTCAATATGACAGATCTGAGGACATGCCTTGAAAGTGGTAAGTATGATTCGCGCCTGACTGGAGACATGGCCATTGCTCGACAGTTTGGATTCCAAGGCACGCCGAGCTTCTTTGTGAATCAGACAAATTTTGCCGGAGCGGTGTCGTTCAAGGAAATGCAGTCAGCCGTTGATTCATTGCTCAAATAGGTAAAGGTAGGTAGGGAGGCAGGTTTGACTCTCTCGATCAAATAAAACTCCGCCCAATCGTGACCGAAGGGGCGGGGTTTTTATTGGAGGGAGGATTACTTTGCGAGGACTTCTTTGACGAAAGCGGCAAAAATCGTCGGATTTTCGACAGCCATCTCGGAGAGAACTTTTCGGTCAAGCGTGATAGCCTTGATTTTCAGGAGCGAAATAAACTTTGCGTAGGTGGTCCCGTTCTCGCGGAGTGCGTTATTCAGGCGGATGATCCAGAGTGCGCGGAAAGTACGCTTTTTGGCACGGCGATCACGGCGGGCATATTTACCAGCTTTAATGACGGCTTCTTTTGCCTTGGTGAAGAGTTTCTTTCGGCCCCAGCGGTATCCTTTGGCCTTTTTCAAGACGCCTTTGTGGCGTTTCTTTGTCATCACACCGCGTTTGACTCGAGACATACAGTGAAAAAATCGAATTTAGGAATGCTCTATTCTGTCTCAAAAAGGCAAAGAAGTCAAATCCGACTGCCCATTTGAGCTGACTTACGATTGCAGAAGGGCTCGCTTCACGTTTTTGACGTCGACCGCAGTGACGACATGATCTGCACGTTTCGCCCGGGTGGCCTTACCGGTGTCGCGCGTGTTGTAGTGATTTTGGCCGGTGGAACGTCGCTGTAACTTACCAGTGCCAGTGACTTTAAATTTCTTCGACACGTTTTTCTTCGTCTTCATCTTGGGCATAGGAGTGAAATCAAAATTTATTATACTGAGCTATTGTGACGTTGCTCACTCTGGAGCAATGAGGATACTGAAGCCGCGTGGTCCACGAGTGACGTTCTCCTCGATTTTGTGAGGCACTGCTAACGTCTTTACAAAGGCGAGTAAGTTCTCTTTGGCTTTCTCTCCCATGGCTTTCTCTCGACCGCGGAGCATTAAATCAATCTTGATCTTGTTGCCTTTCAGCATAAATTTTTCGGCCTGAGTTTTTTTGAAGAAAAGGTCGTGCTTTTCAGTGCGGTAGCCAAGGCGGATACCTTTGGTTTCAACTTTCTTCTGCTTTGCCTTGGCAGCTTGGGCTTGTTTGGCTTGGTGATACTGCATCTTACCGTAGTCGGTAACACGACAAACTGGTGGTTTTGCCTGTGGTGACACTTCTACAAGATCAAGGCCCTTCTCCTTGGCGATTGCGATTGCATCCGCCGGACTCATAGTGCCCAGGTTTTCACCTTCTTCGGTAATCACAACAACCTCCGCAGCAAGAATCTGCTCGTTGATGAGATAACGCTGCTTGATGACTACTTTCGGTTTGGGGCGGTGATGCCTTCGGCGACGCATGGTGAGCTGGTAGCGAGTAGCACGTAGCTGGTAGCGTTCGAGAAATCCGGTTACCCGCTTTCTCTACAAGCTAGAAAGCCACGATCTACAAGCTAAGTTTAATAGTGGAGTTGATGGGAATTGCACCCATGTCCAGTAACGTGTATCTAAAATAGTCTACAAGCGTAGTGTGCTTTGTGTACAGACAGAAGGTAGAAAGCACACAAAATCCTTCCGTCAGCTTTCCTTTGGCAATACAACTTGAGGCGTAAAGAAAAAGAAATATCCTCGCGTCGTCTCAATGGTTATGGCACCGGAATTTCCCTATTGAGAATCGGGAGTCCGATGGCACTCGCGCTAAATTAGGCGAGGGCAGAAGCGAAAGACGGAGCGAAAGCCGAAGCGATCGCGTTCTTTGCTTTGGTGATGAGGTTTGCAGTTATCATCGTGGGAATGAGTTTAACGACCGTATTCCCAAGGTCGGCTTGCCTATTTTAAAAGAGCGTTCTGTCGAGTCTAGACAACCCCCGCCCGCAACGCTTCGCGTAGCGATGCGGGCGGGCCGCCCTAGCTATGCAGAAGGGTAACGAACGGTGACTGTCTAGTTTTTAATATCACTTAATCTCCTGTTGAGATATGCTCTGCCAAAACCGGTCTTGAATTGCTTCTCTCTCTTGATTGCGTCATCAAGTATGTTGCATGCCTCTATAGTACACGAGACGAACTGGTAATCTTGATTTAGTGGAAGGAACTTTTCCTGACTCGTGTTCTGCGACTCTGCACTTGAGATCATGCGTATGGCCGATGTAGAGCGCGTGGTCTCTGAGACTTTGTAGCACATACACGTACTCCATACTCAGTAATTTTTCATCTCGCGGCGGATGCGGCGATCGCTCTCACGTTTGCCGATAGTCGCCCGTTTGTCGAACTGCTTTTTCCCTTTGCCGACGGCAAACTCAAGCTTCACGAGTCGCCTCTTAATATACAGACGAATCGGGATCAAAGTCAAGCCTTGTTCCCTCGCTTTTCCGATGAGCGAACGGATTTCCGACCGACGGAGCAGCAGGGTGCGTGGTCGACGATCTTCGTGGTGGATTTTCACACTCGCCCTCGCATAGCGGGGGATGAGAGCATTGGTCAGGACGAGCTCGGTGCCGTGGACCGTCACGAAGGCACCTTTCAGACTCGCATGGCCGGTTTTCACGCTTTTTACCTCGCCGCCAGTCAAGACCAAACCTGCCTCATACCGGTCCTGGAGGGCGTAATCGAAACTTGCACGACGATTGTAGGCGATTTCCTTGGTGGATTTCATACGGTTTCTACTGGTTTCTGTATACCAGATATGGCGCTAGAAAGCCATTATTTTGATACTCTGGTAGTTGACAATATACATGAAAAATGCTATTCTGTCCAGTCGAAGCCATTTTCGACGCTCTTTTCAAACATCGACCCGTGGACGGGTTACTTCTTAGGAGGATGAACCATGAGCCTTAAGTATTTTGAAGCTACGCTGGAGGATTGCCCGACATCGGCCCGACAGGATGTGTTGAGGTCGGTAGGGTGTCCCAAAGTATTAGTTCATTTGTACAGGGAGGCGAAGGTGACGCTGAACACTGGGGGTCTTGAAGCACTCCTCCGGGATACAGAGTGGTCTAAAGCTGCTCAGCTCCCACCTGACGACCTTGAAGTTCTGATTGATGCGCTTCGAGGTGGCTTGCGTCATACTTTGGCGTACTTTGCCTCCATGCTCATGGAGGCTGCCGTCTCCGACTTTGTATTCGGGGATGGAAAAGAGCAAAGCCGAGCCCTGCTCCATCTGATTCATGAATTCAATCAGGACACAGTCCGCAGGGGTCGTTGATATTCGTGGGAGTTACCGCGCTGCCGCATGTCTCACGGGATGTGCGGCGTTTTCTTTTTCGTTTATTTTTTGAATGCGCATAAAATATAACGGTCGTGGTATATTGTGTGCATATGTCAGAGTGGTAGGAATGTGGTAGGAAATCAAAAATTGGAGGTGATACAGGCTTATGAAACAAGGAGCTCAGAACAAACGAATATCGGTGATAGCTATTCTTCTGAGTGTTGTCGGGGCGGCGGGTGTCATTAGTATCGCAGCTATTGCTCCCGGGGCACTTGGTATCATCCGTCCATTGGCACGCTACAATCGACGCTATCAGACTGCGCGATATCTGGAGGGTGTGGTGGGTACACTTCAGAGGCGGGGATATATCAAGATGAGATATGAACGAGGTGAAGCGAAAGCTGTGTTGACCGAAAAGGGGAAAGTATTCCTACTTCGGCATACGCTGAGAGAGCGAACCCATCGTTCTCAAAAGTGGGACGGAAAGTGGCGACTGGTTATTTTTGATATTCATGAGTTCAAACGAGGCCAGCGGGATCGTCTGCGGCAGAGCATAGTCAGATATGGTTTCCTGCGACTTCAGAACAGTGTCTGGGTGTATCCGTATGAATGTGAAGAAATTGTGACGCTGCTGAAAGCTGAGGGAGGAATCGGCCAGGAGATGCTCTATATTGTTTCGGAGAAAATTGAGAACGATGGATGGTTGAAACAGAGGTTTGGCTTGTAGTTCCTCACTCCCTTGGTGGGCATGTGCATAAAATGTAACGATCGTGCATATTTATGCGCAATGATGTGAGAGAGGAGGTGGGTGGGGGGGTAAGAGGTCGGGTGATATGTCAGGGGAGGGGTTGGGGGGATGAGCAAAGCTTCACTTTTCCGCATATTTGGGCTACGGTAGGGAGTATGAAAGCGAAAATTTCCCGAGAGATTCAGAGGATATTTGATGAACACCTAGCTTTGGCTGATGGCCGCCATTTGATCATCGATGAAGTATTGCATGTTACTCGTCCAACCGATGAGAGTTTTGGCGACTATACGAGCAATATCGCGCTAGTTTCTTCCAAGGAGCTGGCCCAGTCGCCGCGAGAGATAGCTGAAGTTGTAAGAAGAGAATTCTCTCTCCCAGAGATCGGAAAGATTGAAATCGCCGGGCCGGGACACATCAATTTTTACCTGAGTGATGCGGCTTATGCTGAGAGTCTGGTTCATATTTTGAGAGAAGGCAGCCGCTATGGGAACTCGATGCAGGGCGATGGGGAGAAGGTAAACAATGAATTCATCTCGGCGAATCCGACGGGACCCTTGCATCTTGGTAATGGCCGCGGGGGATTTTATGCGGATAGTCTTGCGCGTGTCATGAAGAAAGCGGGGTATGATGTGACGAATGAATACTATGTGAATGATGCGGGTGAGCAAGTGATGAAGCTGGGGCACAGCATCCTGAAAGACAGTGAAGCGGTGTATAGCGGGGAGTATATTGAAGAAATAATTTCCAATTTCCAATTTCCAATTTCTAATGCTTCGGTTCGCGAAGTGGGTGAACAAGCGGCAGCGTATATCCTGGAAAAGATGATCAAGCCGATCGTTCAGGATACGATGCGCGTGCATTTCGATGTCTGGACTTCCGAGAAGCGGATTGTTGAAGATGGCTATGTTGATAAGGCACTGGCAATCCTGAAAGAAAAGAATCTGACCTTCGAACAAGACGGGGCGCTTTGGTTACGGACCACAAACTTCGGTGATGACAAGGACCGGGTCTTGGTGAAGAGCGACGGTTCGAAGACGTATTTTGCTTCGGACGCTGGCTACATCCTGAACAAGATGGAGCGGGGATTTACGACGTTCATCGAAACGTGGGGTGCCGATCATCATGGATACACCAGTCGTTTCACGGCAGTTGCCAAGGCGCTTGGATTCACCGGCGAGATTCACTTTCTCATCGTGCAGCTTGTGAAGCTCATGAAGGATGGCGTCGAGGTGCGGATGAGCAAGCGTGCCGGGAATGTCGTTGCAATCGATGAGCTCATCGAGCGGGTTGGGCATGATGTTGCGCGCTTCTTCTTCCTCATGTATAGCCCAGACACACACATGAGTTTCGATCTCAACTTGGCTGAGGAACGAAGTGAAAAGAACCCGGTCTACTATGTGCAGTACGCGTTTGCCCGACTCTCAAGCATTGAACGGAAAGCGGCTGAGATGAACTTGTCGGCGAGCGTAGAGGCACTCGCGTTGCTGATCCATCCGAAAGAGCGGCTCCTCATGCGTGAGCTCATGGCGTTTCCCGAGCTCACCTTGCGGATGGCGATGGAAAAAACAGTCCATCAGTTGCCGCAGTACGCGGTGCGGCTGGCCGATCGATTGCATTCGTTCTATGCTGATTGCAGAGTGATCGACGAAATGAACCCCAATCTTTCGAGCGCTCGTCTTGCACTTATGGCGGCGACCAAAATAGTGCTTGGGGAGGCACTCCGACTTATGGGGGTGAACGCTCCCGAAAAAATGTAATACCAAATAGATACATGCCAAAAAAAGCAGTTCGTGAAGATGTTCATGTGATGTTCTTTGCCGCTAAACTTTCCTTGATTGTTGTGGGAGCATTCGTCTTTGCTCTTGGTTCGGATGTCTATGATGCTGTTCAGGCGATTGAAAGAATCTATGGTAGCTAAATACGCTGGGAATACATACTACCTCGTTCGACACGGTGAAGCTGAGACCAATGTCCTGGGTATCGTCAGTTCGGTTGGAGGAAAACATGAATATCCACTGACTCAGCGCGGGAGGCAAATGGTTGGTGAGACAGCCGAATTTCTCAAACATGAAAAGCCAAGTTTTATCGTGAGTTCACCAGTTTTGCGCGCCCAGCAAACGGCTGAAATCCTTCGTGACGTTCTTGATGTTCCGATGACAGTTGATAAACGTCTGAGCGAAGTGTTTTTTGGTGATTTTGAGGAGACCGACTACCAGGCATTCCTTGACTTTATGGCTCAGCATGGCGGCCGCATTTCTAGTATGCCCGAACTTGGTGTTGAAGGTTATGCGGAACTACGAGGGCGAGTGAAACCTTTTCTGGATGATGTGAATATACTGGCCCACGACAAAAAAATTGTTATCGTATCCCACGGTGATACTTTGCAAGAAATCCACGGAGAACTGCTGGGGCTTTCAGTGGGCCTTTCCCAGGATGGATGGTACCCTTCAAAGGGTTCGTGCACGGTCATGTCTTCGAACGGGATTCGTGAGTTTTGCCCAGGGACAGAGCCGCCCCAAGCTAACACTGAGTTAAGATGAAGGATGTGTATGAATACCATGCAGCACGAAGCGCTCCTCAAAACGCTTGAGGACGCGGAACAACTCGAGGAATACAAGAAATCCTATGATGGCTATCTAGTCGATCTCATTCCGAAGTTCCTCGGCTCTGTTCTCGTGACCTGTGGCAATCTGGTCTACGGCCAGGCCCCGTCCTACGGCAAGTTCAAGGCGGTTGAGGTGATTGCGCGTATCCCGTACCAGTCCTGGGAAGTGGCGAGCTATACGCTCCTCACCCTGTTCTATTCGAATGAGAAAAAGGCGATCGAGCTGTCCAAAGTCTCGCGCTTCAGCCGCATCTCGCAGGACAACGAAACAATGCATGTCGTCGTGCTTTCGCAGCTGGCCAAGAAATACGGGGAAGATGGTTTCATCCGGTACACACTCATCCCACTCCTCTTTTCGTTCGGTTATGCAGCAGCTTCATTCATCCTCTACCTCTTCAGTCCGAAAAGTTCGCTCCAGCTCAACTATCTCTTCGAGGATCACGCGTTCTCGCAGTACTCCATCTTTGTCGAGAAGCATGCAGAAGAACTGAAGAAGAAGCCAGTCATGATTGATTTCCTGGATTTCTACGGCCGTCATGTGAAGAACGAGTATGAGCTCTTTGTCTCGATCAGAAATGACGAGATCATTCACCGCAATATGTCAGCGCATCGTGCCGACGAATTAGCCTAGGGAATTGTCTGGGCGGCGTTTCTATGATAGCCTGGGGCTACAATCAATTTTGGCGTTGAAGGGACTATCATCCTGGAGCCATGGGAAGAAACCGTCCTACGCTGAAAGGCTTCGGAACGGCACGTAGAACCCAACGGTCGCCTGCCCGCATCGCTCACGCGAAGCGTCGCGGGCGGGGCCCGTCACAGCCGGAATGAAGAGTTGTTAGTTTTTTGGGGTTTAGTTTTAGGGACCATCCCTAATCGCTCACTGCCTAATCACTAATGACTGCAGCCGAGGTGGTACCACGCTGAGCCAAGTCGAAGCGTCCTTAGCACAAGAGCGTGTTAAGGATTTTCTTTTTTCTCTAAACTTATGTCATTCAAAAAAGTCGATGCGAAGGTGCGTCGGGCAAGTCACGCTCTTCTCATATCGGGGGACGGCCGATTGTACCTCCAGAAGAAAACGGCGGATGCCCCGTTAAATCCTGGGAAGATATCGATGTTTGGTGGTGGATTAGAGACAGGGGAAGATGAGCAAGGTGGACTTGAGAGGGAATTGCGTGAGGAGTTAGGATTGGAGTTGCGTGAACATAGGTACAAGAAATTGGCTGATTATCCCAAAACAATCGAGGTTGATGGGAGTGAAGCTCTGTTACATGTGTATTGTGTGTCTGGTGTTGACCGAGAGAAATTAATCTTGATGGAGGGAGAGGATATTGTTTCTGGTCTGCCATCGGAGATACTGAATCGTCCAGATGTAACAAGAATAACGAGGCTGGCAGTAGAAGCATTTCTTAAGCAAGAAAGGAATTAAGTATGTCATTCAAAAAAGTCGATGCGAAGGTGAGTTTTCCAAAGCTCGAAGAAGCCATTATTGAGCGCTGGGAACAGGAAAAGATTTTTGAAAAATCTATCGCCAATCGGGCGGGGAAACCAGCTTATGTTTTCTATGATGGGCCGCCGTTTGCGACGGGGACACCGCACTATGGGCACATTGTCGCGAGTACGATCAAAGACACCGTCCCGCGTTACTGGACTATGCGAGGGTATCAGGTGGAACGTAAATGGGGCTGGGATTGCCATGGACTGCCCATCGAGAACATTGCCGAAAAGGAGCTCGGCATTACGCACAAGAAAGAGATCGAAACTCTCGGTGTCGCCAAATTCAACGAGGTCTGCCGCTCGAAAGTACTCGAGTACGTCGACGAGTGGAAGAAAGTGATGCGTCGCTTCGGCCGCTGGGCGGACATGGAGAACGCCTATCGCACCATGGACCGCGACTTCATGGAGAGCGTCTGGTGGGTCTTCAAGGAACTCTGGGACAAAGGCCTCATCTACGAGAGTTATCGCACCATGCACATCTGTCCGCGCTGCGAGACGACCCTTTCGCAGTCAGAAGTTGCCGAGGGATACAAAGATGTGAAGGACCTCGCGGTCACGGCCAAGTTCGAGCTCGTCGATGAACCGGGGACATTCGTTCTCGCGTGGACTACGACGCCGTGGACGTTGCCAGGGAACGTTGCTTTGGCAGTGAATAAGGATATTGATTATGTGAAAGTGAAAGATGAGTGGATTCCAGTTAATCATCCAATTGAACCACTCCAGGCAGGCGTGAATCCTACGGAATCAAAAACGTTGACAGAGTATCTAATTCTTTCGAAAGAAATATTTGAGACAAATAGAATCAAGTTCAATAATCAAGTACCAAAAGTAGTTGAGGAGTTTAAAGGTTCCGAGCTTCTGGGAAAAGAATATAAGCCGCTCTTTGATTACTACGCGAAGGACGAGAGTTTGAAGCATCGCGAGAACGGATGGAAGATCTATCACGCCGATTTTGTGACGACCGATATGGGGACGGGCATTGCCCATGAAGCACCGGCTTTTGGTGAAGACGACATGCAGCTCGGTAAGGCGAATGATCTGCCGTGGGTGCAGCATGTGAATATGGACGGCAGTATGAAAGCTGAAGTGACGGACTTCGCTGGCCGACCGGTAAAGAGCAAAGAGGACCCGAGTGCGATGGATGTGGAAATTATCAAGTACTTGGCCAAGCAAGGGACACTCTTTGCCAAAGAAAAATACGAGCACAGCTATCCACATTGCTGGCGCTGCGATACGCCGCTCCTCAACTACGCGACTTCATCCTGGTTCGTCCGCGTCGCCGATCGCAAGGAAAAGATGATCGCTCTCGCCGATGACATCAACTGGTCGCCCGAGCACATCAAGGCTGGACGCTTCGGCAAGTGGCTCGAGGGTGCGCGTGACTGGTCCATCAGCCGTCAGCGCTACTGGGCGAGCGTCATGCC
>CAYLPD010000025.1:0-18916 GCA_964385515.1 uncultured Bdellovibrionales bacterium | reverse complement strand
TCGGTGTCTTCCTCGATCTTCGTCGCAAATGGGATCTTTGTCTCTTTTGTTTCCTCTCGAATCTCAACGCGCGTAATAACGATCTTTCCCCCATCCGGTATCGTCACTCCACGGGCCGGCACCACGATATCGTCATCACGAAGAGGTATCCCCGCCTCGGCAATGATTGTCTCACTCGTTGGCGAAACCCCTGACACCGTCTTTTCTCCGCCATCAACCATTACACGAAGCGTGCGGGCAGGATACCAATGAATAATCGTTCCCGCGGGTAAGTTCGTATCAGCATCAGGATACACTAGGTCAGAAGCTGCAAACCGGAAACCAGCCTGAATGAGAGTTTCTCTCACGCTCATGCCAGCACGAAACGTTATAGGATACATCGACCCTGCCACCTGTACCGTCGCATTCAATGGCTGATCGAGAGCAAATCGCTCACGCGAATCACCAAACGGTGGTTGGAGGAGCTGATAAGAAACGTACCCCACAAGAGCCAAGCTGAAAAGCAATACTATTTTCATTTTTGATATCTAATCCCGGAATCGATATTGAAGCGCCTCCGCCAAGTGCATTTCTGAGACCGCGTCCGACGCCGCCAGGTCCGCAATCGTCCGTGCTGTTTTTAGGATTCGCGTATAGGCCCGTGGAGAAAGATGATAGTGCTCCATCGCTTGCCGGAGAAGTGCTTGACCGTTCTCATCGAGAGCACTGTATTGTTCCATGAGCTTGTTGTCCATTTCTGAGTTTGATTGTTTCTGCGTCCCTGAAAGTCGGTCACGACCACGATTTCGAGCTGCCTGCACTCGATTTCGGACTGCTTCACTGGTTTCACTCATCGGACGATCGCGAAGTTCATCATAGGACAAACGAGGGACATCAATATGAAGATCGATCCTGTCCAAGATTGGGCCAGAAACTTTCTGTCGGTACTTTTCAATCTGGTAAGCGCTACAACCACAAACCCTCTCCGGATCACCGTGATGCCCGCACGGACATGGATTCATCGCCGCCACAAGCATAAAACGAGCCGGGAAAGTCAGTGTCCCCTTCGCTCGTGATACTGTCACAATACCGTCTTCAAGTGGCTGACGAAGACTTTCAAGGAGTGACCGAGGAAATTCTGCAAATTCATCCAGAAAGAGCACTCCCCGATGAGCCAGGCTGATTTCTCCTGGCCGGGGCAGAGTTCCACCACCAATCAGTGAAATCCCACTTGCAGTATGGTGTGGGGCCCGAAATGGTCGGCTTTCGACAAGCGCCTCGCCGCGTGCCAGACGCCCAGCCACAGAAAATATCTGTGTCACCTCAAGACACTCTTCAAAAGTTAATGACGGCAAAATAGTGGGCAAAGCTTTCGCCAGCAGTGTTTTCCCAGATCCTGGAGGACCAACCATGAGGATATTGTGTCCACCAGCAGCGGCAATCTCCAAAGCTCGCTTCGCATGTTCCTGGCCACGAATATGCGCGAAGTCCGAAGCGCTCTCCGAATAACTCCGCCGGGGCGTGGTTTCAGGTGTTGGGGCAATCACTGATCTCCCATCCAAATGAGCGACCAGGCTATCGAGTCCCGGACTCGCAATAATACGAATTCCAGGGACAAGTGCAGCCTCACTCGCATTGGCCTCCGGCACACAGATTTCCTCAAATCCCGCGCTCTTGGCAAACAGTGTCAAAGGAAGAACGCTCGAAACCGGACGAATCCGCCCATCCAAAGCAAGTTCACCAATAAAAAAACGCTTGGCGTACGAAAATGCAATCTGCTTTGTTGCAAGGAGAAAGGCCAGCGCCATAGGTAAATCATAGGCCGATGAGCCTTTGGGGAGATCAGCTGGTGCAAGATTTACCGTCACACGACCACTCTGGTGAGGAGGCCGAAACCCGGTGTTTTTAATTGCAGCACTGACCCGATCACGTGCTTCCTTGACGGCTGCATCAGGCAAACCAACCACATTGAACTGATGGAGACCTTTGGTCAAGACATCTGCCTCAATTTCAACCAGAACTCCGTCCAGCCCAACCGTCGCCCCAGAATAGACTTTAGCCGACATATAACTTGACTTTAGGTATCATCCCCAGAATAGTCCCCAGCAGAAAGACAACCCCGAGAAACAGCATCATATCAGCCAAATTGAAACTTGGAAAGAAGGGAAGGGAAATGTAGTCCTTCACGCAGCCATGTACCATCCGGTCGAGCGCATTGACGGTTCCACCGAGGAAAACCGCAAGCCACGCCAAGCGATCGCCTACATATGTCTCAGACCCTATTGCATACATTGCCACTGCAAGAAAAGTGGAGGTGCTCAGCCAAATAACATCTGTGGGAAGAGTAAGTCCAAATGCAACACCCGCATTACAGACGAAATGCTCCGATGAGAGGTGAAAGCGAAAAACAGCATCAATGCACACCCATAAAATGAAAAACCCGAGAACAGCATACCCTGTCTTCGGGCGAAGGAATAGCATAGCGTTCATCAACCAACCCTACACATCAACCAACGTTCGCGCCGCTGGATAGGCCTCAAGACGATCGACGGGGATATTTTGACCCGTCTTTTCACATACGCCATATGTCCCAGCTTCCATTTTAAGAAGAGCAGCATTAACCTCGCGAAGTTCGGTCTCGAGGGTTTCTTCAACACCAAGCTTATCAGCATAATCCTCAACCTCGGTTGCATTTTCATCCACGTCCGTACCGATATTCTCAAATTGGGTCTCATACTCTCCGGCCACACCTGTTGGTCGAGCCATTTTTCCCAGCTCACCCTCGAGGCGAGACTTTTCGGCGAGAAGTTTTTCTTTCAGTCGAGCGAGCAGGGTCGAATCTAAAGTCATAAGAGTGCATTAAAAGTGATTCCAGTATATCGGATTGGTACGGGTCTGTCTACAAGAAGACGTGGTCCAAATGGCGGATTTCAGGCTCCCGACCGTTGACAAAGGTCACTGCAACCACATCAAATGAGTACTCTCGATCCGTAAGCCGTTTCTCTTTAAGGTACACAACTGCAACCTTCTCAAGTTTCCTTAATTTATTCCGGCTCACCTGCCATTCTGGGAGCCGCCATTCCTTACCTGGATCAACAAGTGCCGCCTTTACCTCAACAAAGATAATTTCCTTATTTTTCTCCGCCACAATATCAATTTCTCCTAGCCGTACTCCTCGAGTATTGGCATAATTCCGTTCCCGGATTTGATATCCCTGAACTTTTAGATACTCTGCGGCTGCATCTTCCCCAGCCTGCCCGATATTTTGTGGCACTATCGACATATGTATTGGATATGTATGGATCAAAAATAGCCGCTCATCAGGAAAAAAGCAACAAAAAAAAGGCCTTTCAAGCCATTATTCCAATCCCGACACTCCTATTGTTGGTGCCGGGCGCTTGCCCGTAGACGCCGAATATATAAATATGTGGCCGTAACAAGCGCCCGACGTGCGTGTGCCCAACATGTAGGCCGATAATTGAACGCTCGGGTGAGAAGCATTAGATTATACTGACTTGCATGTGGTTTGATGCCCACGCTAGAGGATTTTTTCTGGTTTTTTATCCTGATCTTTCACCGTTCTTTGGCTATGCCTAACATTTTTTGAAGGTACTGGTTTTTGTTTTTTGTTTTTGTTTCAAAGGTCGAGGATATATTATATTTCCCGACATTTGTGTTTTTGTTTTGGCGGCACGCTCCAGACCAGAATAGGAGCTGTTGGTGACGATGCACCGAACGGTTAAACAGTGAAAGACTTCTCGCCCTCAAAATAAAATGCGGAAGAGAGGTCTTTCGCTGTTCAGATCATATTTTTAAGTAACTTTCTCACTGCGACAAGTCAATTATAGCAGAAAAAAATGTTCAAGTCAATTTAAGCCTACAGAAAGTGCCTGATACTGCGATTACTTGACACCCTGACGCCTGAAAAAGTTCAGCCAAGTTGTGCGCGTCAGAAAAAATAAGTGTCTGACTTTTCCAAAAATGACGCTACAAGCCAGTTTTATCCAGAACTGATCGGAGTGATCCTTTACTCGTGCCAATAATCCATTGTCGACCACGTACCGCATAGTCGACCGAGAGTCCGAGAGTGGTATCAATGTTGACGAAGCGTACCGGCCGATCAAGATAGGAGCTATCCCGGAAGGTCAAATTGTTTTTGGACGCGGTCGTTACATCAAGAAAGAGCGGCTCGATTGATTGGGCGAGTTTCTTTTCATTTTTGAGGAGCACAGCGGTAAAAGCTGGCTGATCTTTCACATACATCAGGAGCGACAGGCGGGGACGACCTTCATCAATTGTGATATAGAGCGAAAATGGCTCATCTAAAGTCCCCAAAAGCTCCGCGGGAAGGGGGAGTTTTGCAAGATATGCAAATCGAGAGAAGGCGAGAGGGTTTAATTTCTGATCACGGATGAGAAATTCGATCGCGCCGGTAAGATTATCCTTCTTAATGGCTTGCCCCGCCTGAAGAACAGTTTTCTTTATTTCCTCTGCCGTTACAGTCTCAATATCAAATGACAGGATATTCGGTTGCTCAACGAAATACTTCGCTTGAACACGTGACTCAGTTTTCAGCGAATCACTCTCTACCGTAGGCGATTCCACTCGAACATTGGGTTGATTTTGATCAGCACTAAAGTACGTACGCCATCCGAAATATGCGCCAGCCAGAACCACAAAGATCATCAATATACCTGCAATAAAAGCCACAAAACGCAACTTTGGATCTTGGAAGAGTGGTCCGAAGCCCTGAGTAAGGTTCCGAAGAGAGTGCAGTGATTCACGGAATGAAGGCAGCGCTGATCGATGAGTCGTGTTGAACGAAACAGACGTGAATTCTGGACGAGTTGGTACAGTCGAAAGCGTTCCAGGCTCCCGAACAACGGAGGGTGCCTTGGGCACCGTAAGCGGTGGATCAAATGTTGGTTCTTCCTTCTCAAGAGAAGGTTCCGATGTCATGTCCGATTGTAGGAATGGGCTCTCTTCGGTTACCGGTAGCTCTGATTTTTCTTTCTCCACCACTCCAGGAGCCGCAAAGAACGGGGTATCTGAGACTTGACCTGGCCGAAACGATACCAATGGCTCGGACAGTTCCTGGGTTGCAGCGAAAACATCTCGCCCCGAGAGATCATCCTCCATGGTTCGGACAATAGTGTGTAGCCGGTCCGAAGTGCCAGCTGAAGCATCATTTTTTTTTGGTTTGAACCAATTCATATCAATACAAAAGAGAGGCCCTTCCTCTCTCAGTATACTATCTCTACTTTATGAATGCTACATCTTCCCGGCTGCATCCAGTCCATCACGAACCATTTTTGCTTTTGCCATCTTGTGTGAAAGATTAATGCGACCTTGAGCGTCAATTTCTTTGACGATCACGGCAATAACATCACCAACTTTGACAACATCTTCAACTTTTTCTACTCGATGGTCCGCTAGTTCCGATATATGGATAAGCCCCTCTTGATTTGGCAGAACTTCTGCAAAGGCACCAAAATTCATAATTCTTGTCACGCGACCGTGAAACATTTCGCCGACAACGACTTCTCGAGTAATATTTCGCACCCATTCCACTGCTTTCGCGGCACTAGTTTCATCAACTGAGGTGATAAACACTGAACCGTCGTCCTCAATATCGATAGAAACGCCTGTCTCATCGATGATTTGGTTGATCATCTTTCCACCAGGACCGATAACGTCGCGAATTTTTTCTGGATTGATATGAAGCGTGATAATACGCGGGGCGTAGGGTGACATTGCTTTCCGTGGCTCAGAGATGGCAGCTAGCATCACATCCATGATCTCAAGCCGAGCCACTTTCGCCTGTTGAATGGCTAACCCAAGCGTGTCGGCCGTAAGACCGTCAATTTTCACATCCATCTGCATGGCAGTAATGCCGTCTTTTGTCCCTGCAACCTTGAAATCCATGTCACCATAGTGATCTTCAAGTCCCTGGATATCAGTCAGAACCTTAAAACTCCCATCAGTTCCAGTAATCACACCCATAGCAATCCCTGAAACTGGCTTCTTGATCGGCACCCCCGCATCCATGAGAGAAAGTGTCGAACCGCATGTTGAAGCCATCGAGGAAGAACCATTGGACGATAACACTTCGGACACAAGATGAATGGTGTAGGGAAACTCCTCTTTAGGTGGGAGAACTGGCATCAGCGCCTTCTCAGCGAGAGCTCCATGCCCAACTTCGCGTCGCCCCGGCCCGCGCATCGGCTTGACCTCTCCCACGGAATACGCCGGAAAGTTATAGAAATGCATATAACGCTTCTTTTCATCCGTCTCCATCGTGTCTACCACCATTTCATCCCCCGGTGCGCCTAACGTCGTTACTGTCAAAACCTGGGTTTCCCCTCTGGAAAAAAGTCCCGTTCCGTGAGTCCGTGGCAGGACCCCAACCTGTGAAGAAAGCGGCCTAATCTCCGTCAGTTTCCGACCATCCGGCCGAGCCTCACGTTCGAGGATATTGAGATGTAGCGCCTCATCCGAGAGTTCTTCCGTGATAAGCGAAAGGATTTCGGCCTGATGAGGTTCATCAGGAAAGTTCATTGCCGCATATTCAGCCGCTTTTGCCTCAATGTCAGCCACTTGCTCAGCCATTGCCGCCTTCGGGCGTGCATACAACGCTTCACCGAGTCCGAGTGAACTGATGTATTCCCTCATCTTTGCTTCGAATTCCGGTGACCCAACCAATAAGGCTGCTTTCTTCTTCTCCCGCCCCGCCTCCTTCTTCACCGAATCAATAAAACTCGTAATTTTCTGGATTGCCTCATGGCCAAAGCGGAAGGCTTCAGTCATTTTCTCTTCTGGAATTTCTTGTGCACCACATTCGATCATATTGATCCGAGTCCCAGTCCCAGCGATAAGGAGATCTAGTGTGCTCACACCCCGCTCCTCGCTCGACGGATTCAAGACAAAACCACCGCCATTGACGATCCCTACGCGCACTGCCCCAATCGGCCCAGCCCATGGGATATCGGAAAGGGTGAGTGCCGCCGAAGCCGCAATCATCGCCACAACATCCGGATCATTTTCACCATCGATAGAAAGCACAGTTGTGACTACTTGAACCTCGTTGCGCATTCGACTATTGAAGAGTGGCCGAATAGTCCGGTCTACCGCGCGACCCGAGAGGATTGCATCATCAGACGGCCGCCCTTCACGTTTGATGAAGCGCGAACCTTTGATTTTCCCCGCCGCGTAGTATCGCTCCTCAAAATCCACCATAAGCGGAAAATAGCCGGTGATTTTCGACATTGATTGGCTCATAACCGCCGTCGCGAGGACGACTGTATCACCGTATTGGACCGTCACTGCACCATTCGCCTGGCCAGCGAGCAGCCCTGTAGAGATACTTAATTCACGTCCACCAAGCTGAAGAGACCACTTTTTCGCTCCTTGCATAAGATGTATGAACCGTCCGGGTTCATAAACACGCGAGAGACAGTAAGCAATGAGTCGTGAACAATAAACAAGAAGTTGGGCCTATTCCCTGTTCTCTGTTTTCTGTTCTTTGCTTATTGGTACTCGTGTACCTATAAACCCTTTCGACGGAAATTACTTAGTTAGTGCCTGCACTCTAGCCCCTTTTCACCTGTTTTGTCAAAACGATCAATAGCCAACCCACTTGACACCCTTCCCTCTTCTCCATACGATACGCACATGTTGTCCAACCAGCAGCTTAACAATGGAGATGCATCATGGGCACTCAGCCGTTGTTTCTCAACCTCGTAAAGATGTTGGCAAACTCAGTCAGATCCAATTCAACCAAGGATGGCACAGAACCAAGTAGGGGCAATTCTAGACGGAAGAGAGGGTCAAGGAATTTGACAGTGCCCAGAAACAGCGCGAACACGAAAAAGCGCGCTCCAGCCGCGGTGGGACCCACTACCTCCGCCCCGCCTCAACCCGCCGTGGACGATGTCCTGGCGCTAGTCGGATCGATGCCAAACTATTTCCAAGGAGCAAAACGAGCCACATTTGGCAGAATCACCCTGGAAATCCTTCATAAAGAAATAACCCTTTCACCCCGACTCCTCCATGTCCTCGCTTATCTCATACGCGAGCAGCCTCGGTGGGTCCTGAAAGAAGAGCTCGAAAACGCGATCGGCCTCGAACCGGGAGTGAAAGATCATCGTATACCCCTGATTATCTCCCAACTCCGTGCCGCACTACGCCGTATTTGTATTTACAAATGTATCGAGACAAAATACGGTGGAGGATATCGTTTCCTGCCCCCAGCCAATCACTGATGGATCACTTCGGGAAGAGAACAAACGGCCCGCTGCATAACCGCACGGGCCGTTCTTTGTTTCCTCGTTTCCTCTGACACCTACTGACTAGATCAGAAATCGCCGCTTGTTCTCGGAGAGATTCATGAAATCATCTGCCTTGTCGATCAATTTGGCTGAGGCTGACTCAGCAAAAGCGACCACTTCAACGCGACAGCCGTAGGTATTTTGGAGATATTCCACCAGGTGAATATAATCTCCATCGCCTGAGACAAGCACGATGACATCGAGCTTCGCCGCCATCTTGATCGCATCGATCGCAATCCCTACATCCCAGTCGCCCTTTCGTGAACCATCCGGAAAAATTTGGAGGTCCTTTGTCATGACGTCGTATCCACTCTTGGTGAGTGCTTCAAAAAATTTCTCCTCCATACCCTCCGTCGTCTTGATACCGTAGGCCAGTGCTCGGATCAATTTCCTCTCGTTGGTTCCGGCTTCGAGCACAGCTTTGAAGTTTACTTTTTTCCCGTAGAGAACACGCGCACTGTAGTAAAGATTTTGAATATCAACGAGCACTCCAACTCTCTGATCACTAAACTTTGCCATATAAATAATTCACCTGTTTATACTTTCGGTACAGAAACCGCCACTCTCGTGGCGGGACATTTACAATCCAAGTTTCTTCACAAGCAACTTCTTCGCCTTTTCATCAGTCTTCTCAAGGTAAGCAAGCAGTTTCTTCCGCTTCGCTACCATCTTCAAAAGACCACGACGAGAGTGAAAATCTTGCTTGTTTTTCTTCAAATGTGTCGTGAGTCGCTTGATCTGTTCCGTAAAAAGAGCGATCTGATACTCCGGTGACCCCGTATCAGTGTCGTGTCGTTTTACATCCCCGGTCACCTTTTCCTTCTGTTTGTGCGAGAGCGCCATAGCGTCTTTGTCAGCGATGGACTCGCCACGGTAGAAACCCGCCGGACCAATCCACGCTCGATGTATAAAAATTACCTTGTGAGAGTAACATTCTTTCTCGCCCTTGGCAAGCCTCACACGGAAATCTAAGGTAATTTGGCTATTCAGCTAAAAAAATGGCGGCCCACAAACATGTGCGGGTCGCCCACTTCTCGGAAATACCGATTACCAAGCCTCACACCCCGGTTTGGGACGGTCCAGAATCTCCGGCCGAGTGACAATGTCCGGAACAACCTCTTCGACAGGCTTCTGCTCAAAGGCAATCGCCCGACATCCTGCCTCGCTTTCTGGACCTTTCCCAACGGCACAGGGACAGGCAAAGTTGCGCTTGTGTCCATACGGGCAATCACTACCGCTTGTCTGCCCTAACCTACTCATGTTCATGACTACTACTCCTCATGAAAAATGACGCCCATTGGCATCGGAAATTGTTCGTGAACAACGCCAGGACTGTACCACATTTACCCCGCGAATGTCAACCTTCTTCCACTACTGGAGCAGAAAGACGAAAAGACCCCGACAACCGGGGTCCGTATATTTTGATCAAGAATATCCTACAACAGCGTGAAAGCGCCGACGCGATCGCCGACCTGCGGTCGCATGACGCGTACACCCTGCGTGACCCGCGAGAGAAGCGGGACTGAAGCAAAGGGAACACGGATGATAATACCCTTTTCTGAGGTAACCAGCATGTCTGATTCACTTTCCGCCGGACTGGTAATATAGGCCGAGACTAGCTTGCCTGTCTTTGCAGTCACATTCATTGTCTTGATACCGGAACCCCCTCGTTTCTGAATCTTGTAATGTTTCAGATCACTGCGTTTCCCATAACCATTCTCAGACAAGATGAGCAGTTCCCGATCAGTTGTCCCCTTTGCGACGACATCCATTGCCACGACATGATCGCCGGTACGCAATTTGATCCCCCGCACACCAGCCGCATTACGTCCCATTGGCCGCACATCACTCTCTTTGAAATGTATTGCTTGTCCACTTGCAGTTGTGATAACAACTTCATCGGTCCCTGTTGTTGGTGCCACCCAATTTAGAGTATCCCCCTTTTCCAAATTGATTGCGATGAGACCAGAACGTCTGACATTCGCAAATTCCTCAAGTTTTGATTTCTTCACTGTCCCATCAGCGGTTGCCATGAACAAGAATTTGGAAGTATCATTTTTCCCGAAAGCGATCATGGCCGTGATTTTTTCATCATGTGAAAGCTGCAAAAAGTTCACAATCGCTTGACCCTTTGCAGTCCGCGAAGACTCAGGTATTTCATACGCTTGAGTCTGAAAGATCTTGCCCGTGTCGGTAAAGAACATGAGATTGTCATGTGTCTCAATGGATATGACTTTGGCGATCTTGTCTTCTTCCTTGGTGGTCGTACCGATTACGCCTTTACCGCCGCGTTTCTGGACGCGATAAACAGTTGGATTCATGCGTTTGATGTATCCATCATCGGAAAGAGTAATAATCGCCTCCTCATTCGGTATTAGGTCCTCCTGTCGAAACTCACCAATGCCATTCTTCACGACCCGCGTACGCCGCTCATCGCCAAACTTATCTTTCACTTCGACAAGCTCCGTCTTTACCAGCGCAAGGATCTTTTTCTTGTGCCGAAGGAGGTCTTCGAGGTAAGCAATAAGTTTTAACTTCTCAGCAAGTTCATCTTCAATTTTTTTCCGCTCCAACCCAGCCAATGTCTGGAGTCGCATTTCGAGAATTGCTGTTGCTTGTTTGTCAGAGAGCTTGAATTTTTTCATTAAATTCGCGTGGGCCTCCTCCTTGGTCGGTGACTGTTTGATGGTCTTGATGATCTCATCAATATGATCGAGTGCGATTTTCAAACCTTCCAAAATGTGTGCACGATCCTTGGCCTTTTGCAACTCATGCTCGCTGCGACGGGTAACGACGCGCTCACGATGAACAATATAATGTTCCAAAATAGACTTCAGGTTGAGAATCTGTGGGTCGACACCATCGACGAGCGCCAACATGTTCACATTGAAATTCTTTTGGAGGTCTGTCAGCGAGTACAGTTTGTTCAACACCTTTTGCGGGAATGCATCCTTTTTCAGATCAATCACAATCCGAACACCCTCTTTGTCCGACTCATCGCGCAAATCTCGAATCCCCTGAATTTTGTCTTCTTTTACGAGGTCAGCGATCTTTTCAATGAGTGACGCTTTGTTCGTCGCATACGTCATCTCAGAGACAATGATCTGAAATGCCCCAGCCTTTGTCTCAACGATTTCCGTCACTGCTCGGGCCGTGATAGGTCCACGACCAGTCACATAGGTCTCGCGAATATCGCGAGTACTGTAGATGATTCCACCCGTCGGAAAGTCTGGGCCCTTGATGAATTGCATGAGATCATCGACATCACACTCCGGGTTGTCGATCTGAAAGCAGATAGCATCGACGAGCTCGTTCAAATTGTGCGGCGCGATGTTTGAGGCCATACCGACCGCGATACCCACTGTGCCATTGAGGAGGAGTTGCGGCAATTTAGCTGGAAGTACAACCGGCTCCTCGTGGACGCCATCAAAGTTGGGAATGAAATCGACGGTATCTTTCTCGATATCGACCAGCATTTCCTCGGCAATAGCTTTCAGTTTTGCCTCTGTATATCGGTACGCTGCCGCCCTATCACCATCCATCGAACCAAAGTTTCCCTGGCCCCAGATAAGAGGATAGCGGAGCGAAAAGTCCTGAGCCATACGAACCATCGTGTCGTAGACAGCCGTATCACCATGTGGGTGGTATTTACCCAGAACTTCACCAACCACCGTCGCAGATTTCCGAAACTTCGCACTCGAACGCAGTCCTGTCGACCACATCGAATAGAGGATGCGACGATGAACCGGTTTCAATCCATCACGAACATCCGGCAACGCTCGTCCAACGATGACTGACATTGCATAGTCAAGATAGGACTGCTTCACCTCCTCAGTGATATTTCGTCCCTCAATCCGGCCTGAATGGAATATGTTCTTTTCTGGCATACGATTCTAACGGGCTGGCAGTGCTACATCCGAGGTTTCGGTCGGTCGGTCTGACTTTGGCATCACACCCTCCTCACTTGGATTGAGACGAGTGCGATTTTCGACTTGATCACGGAGAAACTGTTCACCCGACTTTACTTCATTCAACCCCGGCGCCTTTTCCTCTGAAAGCATTTGTTCCAACGAAAAGTCGGATTTTTTGGGAAGGATGCTGCCCGGTGTAGTCACATCTTGTGTTTTCGCCACTGTCTTCTTGAAGTTCTCCGAAACCGTAAGCGACCAGACAATAATAACAAAAAACATCGAAGCAAAGACGCAACCGACGACGTACCGTTGGCGAATGTGTTCCGGCTTCATTTTCACTTCTTCGATCCAGTCTTGGATATTCCAACGCATAAAAATTTCGAAGATTTAGTTCTTTGCCAATAGCACAACCTCGAGGTTCTTCCCCTCAAGATCTTTTTTCTTAACATTCCATTTTGAAATTGCTTCTTTTGGACAGTTTCCCATAACTTTGCAAAATGGCTTTTCATCCGGCAAGGCAGTCGTCATACCGGCAATCTTATAATGCATCGGAATAATCGTCTTGGGCTCAATTCTCCGGACAAGTTCATCAATTGTCTCGATGGGTAACGTGTCATTTCCACCCGCCGGAACAAAGAGCACATCCACACCTGAAAGCCGTTCAATAACGTCCGGTGTCGGTTCGGCTCCGAGCGCACCGAGAAAACACAGGCGCATTTCTTCTGTTTCGAGAAGAAATATCGTATTTTGACCACGTTTCGCTCCGCCCTGGTCATCCCGCGCACTGGGAAAACCGAGAATAGCAACTCCTTTTGCCGAATACTCACCTGGTACCGAAATCTTCACTGATTCTCCCTTCAGCGCCACAATTTCATCGGCTCCGGATGATTGATGGGAAAGAAGCGCAATATGTACTTCGCCCAGTGGCGCACGCAACCCCAATCCCTTCTCCGGTACATCTGTCACAATAACCACATCCTCAGTCGCCCGGCCATTGGGTTTAGTCGTGATTTTGAAGCAATAATCACCGTAATACTGGATGTTCATAACAAAAAGAGGGCAGTCAAGCCGATTCGAATATGCTTTATGGTAGCAGGAAATAGCCCAGAGAACAACCCTCAATCTTAACTGCTTCTCCCTCTGTACGATGCACACAAATCGCCACGACCGTTGCTATTTATGTGCAGTACCAGAGAAGTGTCCACACATTCTATGGAAGCTTGGTCCGAACACGGGGTTGACTTTTTCTCTGGATTTTGCTATTGTTGTGAGTCCGAATGCCTGGACACCTCTTTCCTCTTTACCAACCTGCAGGTACCCAATACCGCCCAACCGACTCGAAAAGGAGTTTCTGTGAAATCAATCCGTCGCTGCTCGATCCACGAGCTTTCCCAGCGTGACATGTGGGCCTGGGTCGGGCTTGTCTCGTGTAAGGTTTTCTTCGCCCTCGGTATCAGTCTCGGTGTTCTTCGGCTCAGTGGCCTGACCGAGTTCGGAAGCCGAAATTGGTTCCTTTTCCTCATCTCGAGCATTCCTGGCCCGTTCTTCTACCGCTACCGAAAGCGGATCGGTGAAGAAGTGCGTCAGCGCGCGATCAAGCTAGGTCTGGGTCACATCTTGGACAGCATTGTGCCCGAGCCGCCACGTTCGAACCTCACGTCCACTAATACCCTCCCCAATTCCTGAAGGACCCCCCATGCTCATCAACAACCATACCGCCCCTCCAGTAGTTGGATTCTGTTTCGTAATCACGGGACTGGCAAGTTGTCTTCTGGCTTAGCATATCTTGAGCCAATGGGACATCCTTTGTGGATACTCCATCGAGTCCGCAACCAGTTCTTTCCGGTGGTTCATGTACTCAGCCATGGGCTTCTACGTTTTCGGCGGTGTATTCATAGTCTGCGGTATGCTGCAGATGTGCCAACCACCCATCGAGTCAGCCGATGAATGCCTAGCTCGCACAAGGCTTGAGTGATGCTGCCGTGACGACCAAGTACCTTCGGAAACAGACTGACCCACCCCGTTGCAACCGCTTCGGGGCTCTTTTTTTCCTCCGTTTTCATCCAAACCCATCTACACCCATGTCGTAGTGCCATAGATATTCCCTCTGTACGATGCACATGATCCACCACGACCGTTACTATTTGTGCGCAAGATATCATGCAGGATATCAGTAGAAGAGAGGGCTCGAGCGTCGCCCAAGGAAAGGCGAACTGAAGCGTCTTGCCAGAGATAGGATCCTCTGCTACACTAGCAGCACCTTAATTTACGGTAATCCAATTGAATACGGGATGCTTGAATCCTGATCGAGAAGTGTTTCTCTAGTTTTCCTTCTCTTTTGGCCCTCTGTTTTGATTCTTTGGCACCCCATATTTCCGGGGTTTTAATTTTTTACGGGATTCCCCACTCCCACTTAGCCTTTAGCTCGTTGCCTCTCTAACAAGCCACCTGCTAAGCGCTCTACCCTGCACTCCTATGTCGAACATGACTGATTTAAAGCTCAAGAGTAATATGACCGAGCTCGAGCAGCTCTATGAAACCCACTCTGCTTCAATACCCGATATCGGTGAAGTTATCCCCGGAACTGTTATTCATGTCGGCTCAAGTTCAGCTCTCGTCGACCTCGGCTCACTTGGCACCGGTGTCGTCCTCGGCAAAGAAATGAAAGATGGTCTCGGCGGCGGGGTCAAACTCAGGCTCGGCGATACCGTCCAAGCGACACTCATGAGTTACGAGAATGAGGACGGCATGATAGAGCTATCCATTCGGGAGGCGTCCTACGACAAGAGTTGGGAAGACATCGAGACCAAGCTCCAGAAGAAAGAAGTCGTTGAGACCAAAGTGAACGATGCCAACAAGGGAGGCCTGATGATTGAAGTCAATGGTATCCCCGGATTCCTCCCCGTTTCGCAGCTCGCGAGTGAACACTACCCACGCGTCGAGGATGGAGACAAGAACAAGATTCTTGACCTCCTGAAGAAACTCATCGGTGAGACACTAACCGTCCGTATTCTCGATGCTGATCGTGAAGGTGAAAAACTGATTGTCTCAGAAAAGGCCGCTCAGAGTGAAAAGGAGAAAGAGTTTTTGAATCTGCTCCACGTCGGTGATACGATCGAGGGAACTATCTCCGGAGTTGTAGATTTTGGTGCCTTCGTGAAGTTTGCCCTCCCGGGTGAACATGCCGACAAGCGACTTGAGGGTCTCGTCCATATTTCTGAACTCGCCTGGCAATTGATCGACGATCCCCGTGAAATCGTCAAAACCGGGGATATCGTCTCGGCTAAAATCATCGGTATCGATGACAACCGCATCTCTCTCTCCATGAAAGCGCTCAAGGCTGACCCCTGGGAGCATGTTGGTGAACGTTACAAAGTTGGCGATGAAGTCCCTGGGACGGTAGACAAGATGAATCACTTTGGTGCCTTTGTGTATCTCGACAAGGATATCCATGGCCTCGCTCATGTCTCGGAGTTTTCCGATATCTATCCAGGCCGAAAAATGGAAGAGGTTTTTGAAGTCGGGAAGCCCTATCAATGGAAAATTCTGTCCATTGAACCCCGGACTCACCGGCTTGGACTCCTACCAGTGAAAAAATAAATGTGGCAACCTCCTCGGCAAGAGCGATTGCTGGTCCGAGTCGTGTATTCCAATATGAAAAATGTCTTTATAATTTCTGGTCCGGCAGGATCTGGTAAGGACTCAATCATTGATGGTCTCAAACTCCGATTACCGATTGAGCGAATTATCACCACCACTACCCGAGCCATGAGGCCGGGTGAGTATGTAGGAAACCCCTATTACTTTGTTACCCGAGACTCATTTGAGAGCAGCCTCGCTGCAGGTGAATTTGCTGAACACTCAACCAACGAGAACGGCGAGCGCTATGGCGTCACAAAAACTGAGCTCGCGCGAATCAGTGCCATCGGAAGAATCGCCATTTGGCGAGTCGACTGGAAAGGTGTCAACACTATCAAAAAACTCTTTCCAGAAATCCCCGCTATCTACATCGCTGCACCCATCGAAGTACTCGAGGCCAGACTCCGTGCCCGCGACACCGGAAAGGATGAGGCCTACTTCCAAGAACGCATCGCCTATACTCGCGAGTGGCTGCAACACCTCGACATCTATGATTACCAAGTCACCAATGAAGAAGGCCATCTCGACACAGCGATCGAGCATGTCAAAGAAATTATCGAGTCCCGTCTCAAGAAGTAGTGGCCTCGCCAAAACCCATGCTGGGCTTGTTTTTGTTCGCCGCTTCCAGAATGCCATCGCCAAAAATCATCTCCTCAATCGTGGGTCGAAGATTTTAGTGGCTGTTTCTGGCGGACCGGACAGCACTGCTCTCCTTACCCTCCTCGTGCGCCTTCAGAAAAAGCATGGATTCATGCTTCGCGCGGCCCATGTAAACTATAGACTTCGCGGTCGTGATTCTGACCGTGATGAGGCGCTGGTTCAAAAACTCTGTCAGGAGTGGTCAGTACCACTTTCAACCTTTCATCCCAAGCAACCGCCGGAAAATAACCTCGAGGAACGGCTCCGTCTCATTCGCTACCGTTTTTTTGAACGTCTACAAAAGCAATATGATCTGGACTATGTAGTGACCGGCCACACAATGAACGATGTCGCCGAAACCCTACTTCTCAATCTCATCCGCGGTTCTGGTCGTCGCGGACTATCCCCCTTCCAGCGACCGCGCGCGCTATTGGTGCGACCCCTTATTCATTTTCAAAAATCAGAAATTGAGCAATTCCTTGAAGCCGAACGTATTCATTTCCGTACTGATCGAAGTAACGCCTCGCGTCGATTCACGCGAAACCGAGTTCGTCACGAACTCCTCCCTCTCCTTGCAACATTCAACCCCTCCATCATTCAGACACTCGCCCGAACCGCAGAAGTGCTCTCAAATGAAAAACCAGCGAGGAAACCCAACCTGGATTGAGAGGCTTGAAATGCCCCGGTTCTCGTGATAAGGTGGAGGGTGCTCTTACATATATATTATCCTTTCTTTTCACTGCATAATCGTATGGACAAATTGATGAAAAATATCGGTGTTATCGTATTTCTGTTCCTGATGCTTTCCGGGATCATGATTTTGTATTCATCTCCAGAAAAACGCCCCACCGACGTTTCGCTTTCCGAACTAGTAACCCAGATTAACGCCGGGGAAATCAAAGAGATTGTTGTAAGCGGTAACACGCTCGAAATTGTCAAACAGGATGGCGCAAAAGAAAAAGCGAGTAAAGAATCAGAAAGTTCTCTCACCGAAACACTCGCAAATTATCAGATTGACAAAGAGAAATTTAAATCCGTCTCAGTGACGGTAAAAGAAGATTCGGGTTTTGGTTATTGGGCTCTCAACCTCCTTCCCTTTATCCTTCCCTTCCTTCTGATTTCAGCCTTCATTTGGTTCATGATGCGTCAGGCTCAGCGTGGCAATGCCCAGGCGCTCAGTTTCGGTATGAGCCGAGCCCGCGTCCTCGACCCCAAAGATAAAAAGAAGCGGATCTCATTCAAGGATGTCGCTGGCGCAACCGAGGCCAAGCAAGAGCTCATGGAGGTAGTCGAGTTTCTCCGCATGCCAAAGAAATTTTTGGCGATGGGAGCCAAGATCCCAAAGGGAGTTCTTCTGCTCGGCCCACCCGGTACTGGCAAGACTCTCATGGCCAAAGCAGTAGCAGGCGAAGCGGGCGTTCCCTTTTTCAATATCAGCGGATCGGAATTCGTTGAAATGTTTGTTGGTGTCGGAGCATCACGTGTCCGCGACCTCTTTAAACAAGCGAAAAAAAATGCCCCTGCAATTGTCTTCATCGACGAAATCGACGCTGTCGGACGTCATCGCGGAGCCGGACTTGGAGGTGGTCATGACGAGCGGGAACAGACACTCAATCAAATCCTCGTTGAAATGGATGGATTTGAAACAGATCTCAGTGTAATCGTCATGGCTTCTACCAACCGTCCTGATGTACTCGATCCAGCACTCCTCCGACCTGGTCGTTTTGATAGACGAGTGACTATGGATCTCCCCGACATCAATGAACGCGAAGCTATTCTGAAAATTCACGTTAAAAATAAACCCCTGGGAAGCGATGTTGTTATGCGACGCATTGCAGAACGCACCCCTGGGTTTTCTGGCGCCGACCTTGCTAACCTCGTAAACGAAGGGGCTATCCTCGCCACTCGACGGAACATGAAGGAAATCGGGATGCAAGAACTCGCCGAATCGATCGAAAAAGTTATCCTCGGACCAGAGCGCCGAAGCCGAGCCATCAACGAAAGCGAAAAGAAGATTATTGCCTACCATGAGGGCGGGCATGCACTTGTCGGGGCCAGCCTCGAACATGCTGACCCTGTTCACAAGGTTTCAATTATTTCACGCGGGCATGCTGGTGGCTACACGATGGCAGTTCCCTCCGAGGACAAGACACTCCATTCAGATCGCTACTTTATCGATGAACTTGCTGTCCTCCTCGGTGGATATGCCAGTGAAAAACTTGTCTTTGGCGATGTCACAACCGGCCCGTCAAACGATCTTGAACGAGCGACACAAATGGCACGCAATATGGTTACTCGATACGGTATGAGTGAACTGGGTGCTCGAACATTCGGCAAGAAAGAGGAGTTGATATTCCTCGGTCGCGAGATGCATGAAGAGCGGAATTACTCCGAAGAAACTGCTCGATCAATTGACTCTGA
>CAYLPD010000024.1:0-20285 GCA_964385515.1 uncultured Bdellovibrionales bacterium | reverse complement strand
CCTTAAAATCCTCATACTGCCGGTCGAAGGTGATCGCTTTACTCCACTGCCACGCAGCCTGACGCATGTTCTCGTATACCGCCCGGTTCTCCAGTCCTTGCTGAAGCATAGCGCTGAGCGCGGCTGGATTGTTCTCTGGGGAGATGAGTCCCGTCTCACCGTGTTTCACGCTGTCCCTGAGGCCGTCTATATCATAGACCACGGCCGGTGTCCCCTGCGAATTGGCTTCGGTCACAACCAGTCCCCACCCTTCCTTCACCGACGTCACTGCCAGAAAATGCGAACGCTGCATGAGCTCGACTTTTTTCTCTCGACTGACCCGACCGAGGCAGCGGATCGAATCGCGATACGGCGAAGCTGCAACCTGTGCGAGGACCTTGGCGCCGTACTTTCCGGTCGTATCCCCAGCGATGACGAGTTCCAGATCGTGAATCTTGGCCTTGGCAAGCTCAAAGGCGCGAACGATGTTGTCAGTCCGCTTCATCGGGCGGAGCGCGCCAAGGCTGAGGATGGTTGGGCGTGCATACTTTTGGATGAGCGAGATATCTGGAACTGGATCAATTTCGGTTCCTTGGCTGATGATATGGATCAGGTGATGCGGGAATCCAAATTTCCCCAAGTCCTGCTTGGTGCTCTTGGACACAGTCACGACCGCCCGTCGACCGAGGAAGAACAGATAGATGGATTCAAGCACATAGCCGACCAATCCTTTGATATACCCCAGTTCATAGAACCAGATCTCCCGACAGAGCTGATGGAAGAAGAGGATATTTTTCTCTTTCACGTAAAAATTGCAAAAAAACGGAATCGTATTCACTCCCTCAATGACGAGATCGGCCCAGCCGACGAGATGTTTCCGATAATACTTGTACGCTTCCCAATAGACCGTGTGATGATTCCCCATGCGCACGACCTTGTAACCGTCCACTAGCTCTTCGTCTGCCGCCCCGCGAAATGTCCGCACGAGAAAGATGACTTCGTGACCATCGGCTACCAAACGCTTGGCCAATTGTTCATTGACCACTTCCGCCCCACCAGCGTAGGGGTTTTTCATGTCTTTCCAGGTGAACCAGAGAATTTTCATAGTGTGGCTACGCGTTCAATGAAGTTTCGTCTTTCCGTTTTCTCCGGACCACATAGAGCGGTCGATGGATCACTTCTGTATGGATATTGGCGACATAGAGCGCCACGAGACCAACCGAGATGAGCAAAATGCCCACCAGGAAGAGAATCAGGATCGCCAGGTTTTCTGCATCCGAAAATGTGCGCGAAAATCGAAAAAAGACATCGTAGTCAGTTCGGATGATGTATTTGCCAAGGAGGATGTAGAACCCGAGGACACCGGAGATCAGGGTGATGAAAATCCCCAGGTAACCCGCCACCTTGAGTGGAACGAGACTGAGTGAGACAAAGCCGTTAACCGCCAACCGAAGGAGTTTCCAAAAGCTGTAACTCGCTGCACCGTTGACCCGTTCCCGAGCCGTGAACCGGATATAGGCGCGACGGAAGCCGAGCCAATCGATGAGTGCCCGCGACATGCGATTGCGTTCCGTCAACCGATTGAATTCATCAATCACAATGCGATCGATCAAACGGAAATCCGTCGCATTGGGCACGATGTGGACTTCCGCGATCCGATTGATAATCGAATAGAAAAGACTGGATCCGATTTTTTTGATCAGAGAATCACTTTGATTGTTCCGACGAATGCCGACAACGACGTCGGCCCCTGCTTCCCACTGAGCGATGAAATCGGGAATGCGCTCGACCGGATGCTGCAGATCAGCATCCAGCATCATGCACGCATCGCCCTGACACTGATTGATCCCGGCGGTAGTGGCCATTTCTTTGCCGAAATTGCGCGAGAAATCAATCACCCGGAAACGACTGTCTTTGCTGACCACCGCCTCAATGGCCGCCAGCGTACCGTCGGTACTCCCATCATTGACCAAGAGCACCTCGAAACGGTAACGGTCAGCCAGGCTTTGAAAGATCGATGTCAACTCAGCCGAAAGGAGCGGGATATTTTTCTCTTCATTATGCGCCGGAATGATGATGGAAATCAGTTTCATAGTGTTTGGAGGGTACGCGGTTTGGGTGACCGACCCAAGAGAAAGGCACTGCTCACAACAATGGCCGCCGCCTGCATGACGATCACGATCATGATGATGCTCCGGATATCCCGGCCAAAGAGCGTGATACTGAGGATCATAAGGAATGCAATCGCGAGCAGTGTGTACACGAACCTTGTCCGATGAATAGAAAGGAGGTATTGGAAAATCACATTGGCAAACGAGTACAGAGCAACCGCCACCGCAAACCAGCCGAGATACGGCGCAGCATCCTGGTACCGATCACCAAAGAGCAGGCTGAGGATAGCCACGGGATAGACAAAATATATCGCCGTCGCGATGGTCGAGGCAAGCGCCACAAGTCCCAAAGCTGCCTTCAGGATATGTCGCGACGACTCTCCCTTGTGTTCGCTCTCGGCCGACATCGAAAAGAGGACGCTCGCAATGACACCGGTTGCAAAGAAGATAATCTTCGAGACAATCGTGAGAGCGCCGTACTGCCCTGCCGAATAATCATCCAAACTATGCTTGGCCAGGATCATGTCAGCATTGCCGAGGATGGTGATGGCGAGTGTCCCGATGAAAACAGGCAAGACATAGCGCCGGAGCGCAGAAAAATCGACGCTCGTGTCAATCGCGGCTCCAATCACCGGCGATTTCTGGATGATATTGATGCGGAGTGCAAAAAACGTCACGAGATACGTCGCGATGGTTGCAAGTACGATGCTACCGACAATGCCACCGAGTGCAAATCCAAGTCCGACCAACGCAATACCTGAGAGAAACTTGATGCCGGTTGAGACGACATTGGCGAGGCTGACCTGGTTAAATTTCTGCCAACCACTGAGGAGCCCGTGATTGATGGCATTGAAGAAGGAAATGTACATCGAGACCCAGATGGCAATCAGCGCCACGCGGTGGTCGATGTTCAAATAGTCACCAACCACCGGCGTCAGCACTACCATGAGGAGGAATATCGGCACGCCATATCGGAACACCTTGGCGTTGAGGTACAACCAGATCTGCCGACTGCCGCCCGCGTCACTATCGGCTTTGCATGTGGCAGCGTATTTGGTCGCAACCATCCCAAGCGTCATGGCCGGGACGGAAATGATGGCGATGAGTGAGATGAGGGATTCAGCTTCACCGTACACTTCAGCACTCACCTGACGCCCGATGACCAAGTGATAGGCATAATTGAGAAAATTGGCTACCAGACTGCCGGCAAACAAAAATAAGCTGTTCTTGGCGAGTGTACCGTGCACTGACATTTTTTTCTGGAGGTACTTGGATAACATGGGTTTCACAAACAATAACCAGGAGTCAACTGAAAGCAGTGAACTGTTTTGCGCATGTAAATATGACATTTTTTTCGCCCCTGGTCAAACTTCGATATCGATGAGGAGACTAATTTCTGAAGACGAGCCCCACCAAAGTACCTGCAGACAAGCAAAAACGGGATCGAATACGTTCGATACCCGCCTAATCCGGAAAGCAATCCCGGCGTGACCGTTCTTTGGGTTCCCATTTTTCGGGATAGTGATCGAATGGCCGATATACCTCTGGCACCACCGGTTCTAGCGCCAGCTCCGCCCCGTCCTCACTCTGCCCATACCATAATGGTTCATTACCACTGGTCATGAGAGGCAGGGACCACCAATTTTTGGGTGACATTTTTCCTCCTTCGCCCATTCGGCGCAAGCATTCACCTCAGACAGCGTAGTCCGTTTCGGAGGCAGAGTCAAGACGGAACCCGGACTAAAACGCAAAAAAAAGCAGGGGGTTCGGGTGCTTACCCAAATCCCCTGTAAACAGCCTCGGTGTGGATCCCCAGGAGGGAGGGACGCGAGGCTGAGGTCAGACGAAAGTCGTAGGCGTACATGCAGGGCGCCAATTCATCAGCACCGGGAACACGGAATTATCAGGGTGGAAAGACGGTTTGCACTGCTCCTGAACCCAGCAAGGCAGTCTGCCCGGAAAGAGCGACGTCTGTACTGTCAGACTCATTGCGTCCCCTACGGCGCAGTCGGCCGAGCAGTAAGGCCCATGAGTATTGCCCATCACATCGTCCGGATCCAGCTTCGTACCACACTTCGGACAGATCACATCCGTCGGATCGGGCACGCTTTCAGGTTCAATAACTGCTTGAAACATTTTGACCTCCAGTTGGTAATGAAACAAAAAAAACCCTGCACTTCGATTATAGCACTCCCACGCCCCAAGCACAGCCCCCCTGCCTGTAAAGAATATCTCAGAACCCCACCAGCTGAACTTCTTCCTTGAGCTGAATCCCGAGCTCATCCCGAACACGCTGTTTCACGAGTGAAGCCAGCATGATGACCTGTTCAGCGGTCGCCTGGCCGGTATTGATAATGTAGTTCGGATGATGCGGACTGACCTGGGCACCACCGATAACCTTCCCCCGGAGACCGACATAATCAATGAGCCAACCGGCCGGCAATTTGTTGTCCTTGGGTACTTTTCCAGTGTCGTGAGCAAATTCCTCGCGCAAGGTTTCATCTGTCACAATCGGATTCATGAAAAACGAACCGGCACAGCGCGCGCTCTGTGGGTGCTTGGCCTCGCGAACACGAATCGTCTCCTGAGCGATTCGACCAAGCTCAGCCGCATTCCATTCATCGAACCGGAGCGTCGCGGAGAGGATAATCAGTGCCGGATGTGTCTTGAAATAACTCTGCCGATAGGCAAATGCACACTGTTTAGCCGAGAACTCTCGGAGAGTCTCAGCCTCTTGGTCATAGGCCTTCACACTGAGCACAACGTCTTTCATCTCTGCACCAAACGCTCCAGCATTACCCCGAATCGCGCCGCCGAGCGATCCCGGGATACCAGCGAGTCGTTCCAGACCGGCCAAGCCATGACTGGTCGCCAATTGGACAACGGACAGGAGCGGTATCCCCGCATCAGCAGCAATGTCCCGACCCGAGATACGCGCAGCATCCCCCACAATTCGAATCACCAACCCCCGGAAGCCCTGATCAGCGATGAGCAGGTTGCTCCCGCCGGAAAAGACCAGTGTTTTCAATGCATTGTTGGTGGCGAATTCGAGTGCCTCAATCAATTCCGACGCCGTCGACACAGCGACAAAGAAATCAGCAAGGCCGCCGATCTTGAAGGTGGAGTACGGAGCAAGCGAAATATCCCGCTCAATAGAAAGCATACGGTAACGCACGCAAAACGAATTATGAAAGCAATCCCGGCGAAGAAATCATCAACATGAGAAGGAAAGCCCTACAGCACACAGCCGCCACAAGCACTCTATGCTCTCTCTGCATAATCAATCTTCCTTATGCGTTTTGGTCTGCACGAGCGCCACGCCAAGCTGCCAGACATCACCGGCGCCCATAGTTATGATAACATCGTTGGCCTGCATATCGCGAGCAATTTCTTCGACGAGACGAGCACGATTGGCCGCATAGGCAGCCTTGTCCGGTGTCAATTGATTCATCCGCGCAACCAATTCGGCACTTGTGACTCCACCATGTGCTTCACGGGCACTTCCGTAGATATCCAGAACAACGACTCCGTCCGCGAGCTCGAAACTGGATGCAAATTCTTCAAAGAGCGCCTTTGTCCGAGTGTAGGTGTGCGGGTGGAAAATCACAAAAAGTCGCCGGGCCGGATACAGTTCTCGAAATGCGGCGAGAGTCGCCCGGATCTCGGCCGGATGATGCGCGTAGTCATCATACACAAGTGCACCACGCCGTTCTCCGACAAATTCAAAGCGGCGTTTTGTCCCAGCGAAATCCGCGAGGGCCGCCCGGACCAGTTCCTGATCTAGTTTCAGATGCAAGGTGACAGCCACAACCGCCAATGCGTTTTCAACATTGTGTCGCCCCGGGAGCCGCAATCGATATGGACCCAACCGTTCTGATTGATAATCCACAGAAAATTCCTGCATACTCCCATCCGAACGTTCCTCTTCAGGCAAAATACGGTGTTCGACGGCTCGGACCGTATTGGTCGCGAGAAAGCCATACGTGTAGCGGGTCGCCAATATCGTGCGAGAAAGAAACTCTGCCCGGGCTTCATCACCGCAAACAACCGCGAAACCATGGCGTGGAATACGAGCCAAAAATGCTGAGAATACCGCCTCGTACGCTGCCACCGTCGGAAAATAATCTGGGTGATCCCAATCGACACTCGTAAGTATGACACCAAACGGCTGATAGTGAGCCAGTTTATTTTGATACTCATCCGCTTCAATGACGAGATAGGGACCGGCACCCGCAAGGGCACTGCCACCCCAATTCCGGATTTCGCTTCCGATGATCGCAGATGGTTCCTTGCCAGCCGCGCGGAGCACCGTCGCGAGGAGCGCTGAAGTCGTTGTCTTGCCATGTGTCCCGCATACAGCCAGTGTCATCTTTTCCTGTGTCAAAGCACCGACAGCTTCCGGATATGCCATAACCGGCCGACCTGTTTCGAGCGCCGCCCGAAGTTCAGGGTTATTGTCCGGAGTATAGGCCGTGGAATATACAAAGACATCGGCCATCGGAGGTATATTGGTCGCCGCAAACGGTGTCATCACCGAAATCCCGAGCCGGGCCAGAATTGGATCAGTGTAAAAAATCTCCGCCGTGTCCGAACCGGTCACGTGTCGTCCCAACCCAAGCAAAAGTTCCGCCAAAGCGGTCATTCCGGAGCCTTTGATACCGATCAAGTGCCAGCGTGCGTAATCAGAAAACGGCATACGACTAATACAAAGTCATAATTCCTCGAGCGAGAAGCTGTGCGGCATCTGGATGATAGTAGTATTTTTGAAACGCTTCGCCCATCGCCTTTGCCCGATCCGGGTGATGGATGAAATCCGCAATGAGTTCCTTCAGTATGTGGCCACCCAGATTGGCTTCTTCGATGACGACCGCTCCACCCCGCCGAGCAATCTCATACGCATTTTCCCGTTGTTCATTGTTGGCGGCGCTCGACAACGGCACGAGGATGGTCGGTTTGGCCAAGGCTGCCAGTTCAGCAATCGTCCCGGCTCCGGCGCGCGAAATCACGACCGTCGCAAGCGCATAGACATCTGCCAATTCGGACGCTGGCAAAAACGGAAGGGCGATATAACCCTGGCCCGGTTCCAAGCCGAGTACCTGCGCATCGGCTTGGACTTTCATCAGGTTGCGCCGACCGGTGAGATGGATGATCTGATACCCCAGCGCGAGGAGATCGGGCAAGATTCGGACGATGCTTTTGTTCAAGATCTCAGCACCCAGGCTGCCACCGATGACCGCAATAATTGGCCGTTCAGCCGTATACCCCAGATTGACTCGACCACGTTCAGCATCACCCGCAAGGATTTCCTCTCGAATCGGATTACCGGTAAGTGCAATCTTGTTGGCCGGGAAATACCGACGAGCGCTCTCATAAGCGATCGCGATGCGGGTTGCATAACGCGCCACCGTGCGATTGGCTTTCCCGGCGACCGCATCCGAATCGTGAACCAAAATCGGAATCCGGTACAACCAAGCCGCCAGCGCAATGGGAACGGAGGCTGCCCCACCCTTGGAGAAAACAGCGTCTGGCATAAACCAGAGCAGGTGCCAGAGTGCTTGCAGAAACGCCACTGGCAGCTTGAACATATCCAGCACATTCTGCAATGAGAAATAGCGCCGCCACTTGGCGGTGACGATAAACTTGCACGGAATTCCAGCATCCTGCATCGCCGTCTCCTCAAATTCGCCGTGCGACCCGATGAACAGAAAATCGACATCTCCCTTTGTCTCCTGGACCAAGGCTCGGGCGACTGCAATAAGCGGAAACGTATGTCCGCCCGAAAGTCCACCTGTGAGTACGACTCGTTTCGCCATATGTATTGGTGCCTATCTTGGATCTCCGTATTCAACTGCAATAAAGAGGTAGGGACTTGCTTCACCTCTGGATTTTTTCGTACGCCAAGGACCGTTTTGTGCGATGCAAGAGATGAAGATCGGTACCTATGCCTTCAGTGTAGAGTGCCGGGATATATTCAGCAAGACACCCACTGCCGCCATGAGGACCGCGAGCGAAGTCCCCCCGAAACTGATGAATGGAAGTGGGATACCAGTGAGTGGGATGAGACCGGTAATCGCCGCAACATTGATAAAGGCCTGGCAGACAACCCAAGCCGTGATCCCGACAGCGAGCAATCGGCCGAATGCATCCGGCGCCCCCATGGCCACACGTATCCCCCGCCAGAGGAAGAAAAGAAACAAGAGAACAACTATCGATGCCCCGACAAGCCCGGTTTCTTCAGCCAAGACCGCGTAGATCGAGTCCGTGACCGGCTCCGGAAGATAGTTGAATTTCTGACGACTATAGCCGAGACCCACACCAAACCAGCCCCCGGTCCCAATGGCGAGCAAGGCTTGGTTCATCTGATATCCCGCCCCAAGCGGATCATGTTCAGGGTTGAGGAAGACCAGAAAACGCTGCATGCGATACGGTGCGATCTTGATGAGGACAAAAAGTGAGGCGAGGGCGAGACCGATCAGTCCCACAATATGTCGAAGATTGGCCCCGGATGCAAAAAAGATAGAGAGTGCGATGCAAAAAATGAGACCGAGTGTACCCGTGTCCGGTTGCTTGATGATGAGAAAACCAACCAGCGACAAAACAACGAGAAAAGGGACAAACCCTTCATAGAAATCCTCCGCCGTCTGAGCGCCGCGCCGCGACAACCAGGCCGCAAGATAAAAAATAATCGCAATCTTCATAATTTCGGATGGCTGGAATGAAAATGGTCCAAGATCCACCCACCGGGCCGCACCATAGACCGATGTTCCAAAACCGGGAATGAAAACGAGGATAAGCAAAACAAGCGCCAGGAGGAACAGTGGCACCACAAACTTCCGCCAGACCGTGTAAGGAATCCGTTCGGCGATGAAGAGGAACACGAGCCCGACACCGAGGCCAAGCAGTTGCTCCTTGAAAAAATAATACGGGTCGTTGAAACGGATGTTGCCGTACGATACACCCGCCGACGCAATCATGAGGAGTCCGATACCGATCAGAGCAAAGACTGAGAGCTTCAACCACCGATCGCTCGTACCTCCACTAATCGGAAAGAACGTTTTTCTGAATTTCGATCCCATACTGTTTTCTGGTTTGCGAAAGAGATTGTTCACGCCGCCAGCGTTCGATCTCAGCATGATGGCCCGAGAGGAGGACCGGCGGCACAGGCCAACCCCGATAGTGTTCTGGTTTTGTATACTGCGGATATTCCAGTGTCATACCACGAGAGAACGACTCATCCTGAGCGCTGGTCTCATTGCCCAGGACACCTGGAAGAAGTCGGGTCACCGCATCGATAACGAGCAGCGCCGGAAGTTCACCACCGGTCAGCACAAAGGGTCCAACCGAGAGTTCTTCGTCAACCAAGTGTTCGGCAACCCGTTCATCGACACCCTCATACCGACCGCACACAAGGATGAGTCGATCAAACGTCGCGAACCGTTGTGCCATCGTCTGATCAAAGGGCCGTCCCTTGGCCGAAAGCAGGATAATATGCGAACCCGTTGTCCCCGGCACCGCCCCAAGCGCTTGCAGTGCCCGATCAATCGGTTCGACGGCCATCACCATCCCCGCCCCACCCCCATACGGGGTATCATCAACTTTGCCGTGCTTATCGGTTGTAAAGGCACGGATATCATGGGTTTGAATGTTGATGTGACCACCAGCCTGAGCGCGTTTCAAAATCGAAGCTTGGCAATAGCTTTCGAACGCCGTAGGAAAAATGGAGAGGATATCAAATCGCATCATGAAAAGAGGGGCTTGAAGACTCCCCTATAGTATCATGCCTGTCTCACCTGAGAAAAAGAAAACCGGGTTCCAGTCATACTGGTTCCCGGCCCAATCTCGTCCGCGCGACCGCACAGGATCAGTCAGTTTTACCGATACCGACCCCCGCCGATCCCGCGAACATACGACCACTGGTTCTCCCCTGGAGCATCCGAATCATCCACCACATCGGAAGGCGGCAAGATACCGACAATCACGCCGCCCGCCCCTCCCAATTCAGCTTCCTCGCTTCTCAGTGGTCGGACAACGAGCCGCAGTGGCTCATCCACTGGAGGTTCATCGACCGCCATCACGTCGACCGGCAAGAAGTAGTACGTCCCCTGAGTGGTTTCACCCTCGCTGACGCTCTCTGTCCCGCCTGGACGGAATGACACAATTTTTCCGACTTCTTGGTCAACGCCGCGCCGGAGAAAGTACTGGATCTCTCCCGTCAAGATGAAGTTCTCTGGTTCTGTCAGCCGTCGGTAGATCAGCCAATCCCGAGCAAACGCAAGCGTCCGCCGATATTGGATCACCCACCCCAGAATACCCTCAATGCTCAGGATGGCACCGCACATCAGGAGCGATTGCGTCAATTGAGGGAAAACGCTGTAGAGCAACAGCATGTTCATCCCAAACGGGAGGCAAAACCACGCGAATTTCCGCACAAAGTCGTCATGATAGACCACGAGTCTCGGTGGCGGTATCTGAGCGCCTACCGCACTCCTCCGGCGCTCATCGTATTCGCGGCGCCAATCGGGGAATACTGTTCCATCAATCCGTGCACAGAGGTATCCGAGGAAACAGGTCACGATCAAAAACAGTGCTTCGATGATCGATTGCATGATGGTCCTTCCTTTCTTGAATGCGCCGAGGCGCGTGGAGACAAGTCCGACAGCGGTTTTTCTCGTACTGCTATGTCAGACAATCGATAGACTGACGCTGCCGTTTGACAGAAGTACCTGATACGCCGACCCCGATCGGCTGGATACCGATGACACAACCCGTAACACCCTGGGGAAGATCTCGCACCTTCCACGCAGGGTAGAAGAAAATCCGAACTGGTTGATCTGCAGGGATGGCTCGGATCCGGTACTGCTGCTCGGTCGGAAATGCAACAAAGAGCTGACGCGGATGACCCTGGACATCGCTCCCAGTGAACACCAGAACCCTGATGACCCGGCCCCAATGTTCGGCTACCTCCTGTTGCTCGGATCCTACCGCCTGATCAAGAATCAGACCATCGAGACAACAAACGTCCGACGCTGTCATCTTGAGATAGGCGGAAGTATCCGCGAGGAATCGCCGGGCCCGGAACTGCTGGTACAGGAGCACTGCACCTGCTTCAACACCCAACACTGTTCCCCAAGACCACCAGTGGTCGGGATCAATGAGCCAGCTGATGCAAGCGTTCACACTCAGCGGGATCAAGGCAAGAATGAAGTGCTTCCCTTGATTTTCGACATACACGAGGAGCTGCGGTGGGCGAGCCTGGGCACCGAGATCGGTCTTCTGGCACCGTCTCAACCGAACCAGGAGATACCCAAGCGCAGAGAGGTTGAACATCGGGAGAGTGAGCACCAGCCCTAAAACTATTGATGCGGCAGTGACGCCGAAATACCCAGCCCATTCATGTAACATGGCCTATCCTTTTTGGTTGATGCGTCTAACATTGACGCAGGAATAATTGTGAACGAACGCTCCTACTGCCGAAGCAGTGAAAAAGGGATAGGGCACACGCCGCATGTCGTATCCCCTTTTCACCGCCGGGAAACTCTCTCGTTTCCCAAACATTCGATGTTACTCAAGCGCCATCCAGCGAGCCGGACGGTTCAACACGGTACTTTTGGTTTCGGATGTGCCATCACGCCCGATGACTGTGACGCTGACCGGTATGTCGTTCAGTCCAGCCTGTTTCTCAATCAGGAGATCGTAGTCACTCGTCGCAAGCTCCTTGGGTAAGACATAGTTCCACGTCACGGTTCGCGTCGCGCCGAGCGGGACCTGAATAATGGCGCCAAAATACTTCCGACCCAGCTCGCTACCGAACACTGCCGGTTTCGCCGCACCCGTAACGGATTCAAGCCAACTCCCCTCAGGGACATAGACCCGAGCGAATGACTGGTAGTCTTTGGTCATATAGTCCTTTTCCTGGGCGGTATGTTCATAGATCACCGCCAGCTTCGCTTTGGGTACCTCGCCAGAGAGATCAACAGTGTATTCCATGTTCCGCCGCATCCGATAGTCAGTCTTGAACGAATTGAGGTTCGAATCAACCGCAAGCACATAGTCTTGCGCCCACTCCTGATTGACCTCTCCGCTCCACCCTGCGGCTCGAACGATTTTCTGCAGCGCCTCGTCCTGAAATGAAATCTGAATATCCTTTTTGTGGAGATCATCAAGCACCGCCCGGAAGAGAGCGTATTTTCCGGACACCGGCAAGGCCTTTGCCTTTTCCAAAATGATATTGCCAAGGAGATTCATGATGGACTTACGCTCACCCCGGGTAATCCCCTGTTTATAAAAAGCTTGTTCCACCTGGTATTCGAGATCAAGCACGCCAGTCTCAGCATCGTACTCACCCGGGTACCCGGGCACCTCGACTGGCCCCACGATGGAGAGAAATGACGTCAGGACATTGGTGGTGATACCGATAACCCCATCGAGAGTTTCTTCACCCTTGCCGAGCTGGTAGAAATCCTCCGCGGCTTTCGCATTCACCGACCAGTCAGGAGAAATATTTGAGTCGCGCAATTTCAAGCTGCGCACACCCAGCGTCTCAGGGAGCGGGTACGGCGCCGGAACAGTATCCGGTATCCGGCCGTCAAAATTCACCACATCGTGCGAAGCAAAATCTACAATCGCGCCATCTTTCACCTTGAGGATGCCAAATGAGCCAATAAAACCACCACCCGGACGAAGCTCCATATTATTTTGAAAGAGCACCAAAAAGACACGTTCTTCACCCCCCGTGTTCATAAACGCACCCGCCAACTGAATCAATGTGGCGAGATCCCCGGTCAACTCACCACCCATCAGTCCTTCCCCCATGGGCTTCATTCGCGTCATCCAATAATACCCGCCAACGAGGATAATAACAGCCATAACACTGAGGGTCAGAAACAGGGATTTCATACAGTGTGAGAATCAGTGATCTCTTGCTTACATCTTACCAGAAAGCAGTTCGTTCAGACGACGGCGATATTCCTCCGGCGTCGGTTCATGCGTCTGTGGTGCTGCTCGGTCCGGTTCAGTCGCTAAGCCTACTGCTTCTAATTCGGGCAATACGGCCAGCGTACGAGCATTGGTATCGATATCTTCCTTCATGAGTCTCGCTTGCGCACCTTGCAGTGGTGTAATCGGAACTTCGACAATCGGCAGATTGTCTGGAGCAGCCGCATGGGACACATACCCTCGGCTTACTTCAGGCTCGTCTTCGATCAACCCTGCTCGTTCTGCCTCATATGAAACAAAGGGAGACGATGCAGACCGCTCCTCTCGAACGTCCGATTCTTCTGTCGCGGGTTGTTCAATCAACGTATCCGGCATGCGCTCCGCTCGCTCAGTTATGAATGGCTCGTTCGCTGACGGTTCCGATTCTGATGGTGCAAGATCACTCGCAGCTTCCCCGGCGGATGCGTATTCCTGAGTTTCTGAAAACGAGAGATGCTCAGCGGGCTCTTCGGTCACCGGAAAAGGTTCCGCCACAACTTTCTCAGAGGAGGGAAATGACTCTTCACGCCCCCAATAGGCGGGAACACGCGGTTTGAATGTTTCTGGCGTAATCGTATATTCACCCTCGCGAGGATGACGAACGACTCGTTTGGGAAATACCCATTCGATCAATCGATAGACAAAAAAGAAAAGGAGCGTGAAAAAAATCGCCGTCACAAGGGCGCTCATCACAAAGCGCGGCCAGGCCGTCAAACTGGGAATAATAGCGAGATCGCTGACGATCCGAATATCGATATCGGTTTTCTGATTGTAGAAACGACTCGCGGTTCGAACTAGTTCCGCAACCGTCGCTTCGACCAAACGACCGGCTTCATCACTGTCAGTCCCACGTGATGCCACCCGAATGACATCGCTCGTACCCACGATCTGAACGTCAATCATTTCACGCCAGATTTTCTTGCGTTCGACTGGAGTTTTACCGGTAAATGGACTCTCAAGCATCGTCACCTGGTCCGTAACGGCCATCCCGAATTCCGTCTCATGTGACAAGACAACCAGATTAGCCGCCGCCCCTGTGCCGGCCTCAGTTTTGGGTAAAACAAGCAGCGCCATTTCCCCACGGTATCCACGTAGCTCGCCCATCCAAAACAGTCCCGCTACAACCAGCAGCGGGAGAAAAACAGCCCAAAATGATTGGCGGAAAAAATTAGGCAACATGCTTAGTAGTCCATTGATAATCCTTGGCATGTGATTCCATCGCATCCCGATAGACACTCACCGTCTGACGCGCAATTGCATCCCAACTGAATGCTGCATCAATCCGTGTCCGGGCCATCTCACCCAGCCGCTTGGCCTCATCCGGACGATTGATGAAGTGAGCCATCTCTTGTTTCAGGGCTTCGACATCTTTCACCGGAAACACCGCACCGAAACCACCGTTCACAACTTCAAGGTTGGGAGCGATATCTGAAACGATTACCGGCAAACTGTATGCCATCGCTTCGAGGAGCGCCATCGACATCCCCTCGTTTTCAGACGGCTGTACAAATAAACCAGCATAGGTAAAGAGAGAAGCGAGTCGCGACCCTTTGAGTTCTCCAATGAATAAAATATTTTTTCGGCCGGCCGCCATGGTTCGCAAATACTGCTCGTAATCTCGAGTATTGGCAGGTGCTCCGACAATGACCAGTTTGTAGTTATTCGGCAATTTATTGGTATCTTCAAGCTCCATAAATGCCTTAATGAGAAAATGAATGCCTTTGTGCGCTACGAGGCGAGAGACCGACAAAGCATAGCGACCTGGACGCAGTCCCCACTCCGCGAGCGCTTCAGTCGAAGCCTCCATTTCTACTTCAGCACCATTCGGAATATACACCGCATCACAGCGATAGAAATCTTTCGCATACTGTGTCAACTCCTGACTCACCGTTATGGTTCGCTCCGGCACCGTACAAGTAAAGAACTCTGCCGCCTTCAGGCAGTTCCGAGCGATAAACCCCCATTTTTTATGAAAATAATCGCGACTATGAAATGTTGAAATAACCCGCGCCTTGGGTTTCAAAATGCGTGGAATGACAGTGAGGATGGACGGACCGATCGAGTGATAATGAATAATATCGTAGTCCTGAAACAGGGCATGCACCGTCGCAAGCAGGGTGTGTGTGATCGCATCGAGATGTTTGGTCGGGATCGAAGGCAACGAAATCAGTCGTACACCCCGTAGTGATGTCATTGTTTTCGGCGTGTAGTGAGGACGAGTATAGACCGTCACGTCATGGCCACCCCGCACCAAGCGAGCTGACAATTTTTCCACGTGCTTTTCAACCCCACCCGATTGGGTCGGAATGCCCTTCTGGCCGATGAAAGCAATTTTCATAACCGTGCCAAAACAAAGGATTAACACCACACATTAGCAAAGTTTGGGTCTTCTGTCAAGTCTCCGCGCAAGCCGTGAGCACTCCCAAATCAGTCCGCTCTCTCCCATTAAAACGTCGTGATTCTGTCTTGGGATCACCCGCCCATACAGGATCAATTGCTGGATCACACGGCTGGCTCGTGCCGAAAAACATACAACTGGCCGTGAGGGCCAGTTGTGATACTGAATCAGAGAAGAAACTGGTGCTTTACCGAACTCGCAAGAGAGATGAGAGCGTCCCGAGTTTATTGCCTTCATACCGATTGGTTGCTGTGAGAGCAAGGCCATTGAAATCACCGCTCCCAGCACGCACGACGCGAGCAATCGCGTAGCGACCATTGTCGATGAACGCAGCTTTCTTGAATCCAATTGAACCCGCAGCACCGTAGGCGTTTATTTCCGCCCCCTCCCGACCATTGCGTCGAATGGAATTGTCTTTGCTCCAAAATGACGCACCATCCAGAGTCAACTTGAAACCCGAACCCCGGTTGTCCGACACTCGGTTGCCCTCAAACCAAGCCTTCACCTCAGCAATGAGATCGACACCGTCACCGTTCCCGATGATATCCGTATCCGTAACTATCAAGCTCCGTTTGTCAGAATAGATACCAGCCATTCGGTTGTTTTTGATCACTGACTTATCAATAATGACTTGTTCCTTCTTGTCACGAGAGCCGCGATCGATATGAACCCCGTCACGGGTGCTCCCCTTCACCACTGAGCGAACAATTTTTGCCCGGGCATGTTCTTGCACACGCACCCCATGCCGCCCGCCGATAATCGTGAGTTTATTGATTTCCGTATCATCTTTCATCGTGATCACTGGCTGATCCGCGTTATCGGCTTTGATGATAACGTCATCCGTGTTTTTGCCACCGATCAATTTCACGTCTTTCGGCAACGTCACATTCTCTTTGTAGGTACCTTTGGCAACATACACGACAGTCGAACCCTTCGCATGTTTCAACGCCTTGGAAATAGTCCGATACGGATGATTGTATGAGCCATCCTGTTCACCTTTGTTGTCATTGTCGACATAGATCGACTTGGCACCGCCCAGCACAACCACCGGCCCGAGAATAAGGGCAAAGAGCGTAACTGCAAGCAGCACATTTTTCCACCGCAGCACTGAAATACCGTTCATAGGATTGATTCTTTCCATCAAATTAGTAACTTGCAATGCTACCAGATGATACTACTTTTGTCAATTCCCTGACAGTCGGCTAGTATAAAGGAATTAATCCCCGCTCCCATGTCACTCCACACCCTCTTTGCCCCAAAATCCATCGCCGTCATTGGAGCATCGACGACGCCGGGCAGCGTTGGCAATGATGTCGCCAGAAATCTCATTGAAAGCGATTTTTCCGGCCAGGTCTATCTCGTCAATCCGCGGACCAAAACTCTCTTCGGTCGCACCTGTTACCCATCGATCGATGCCGTTCCTGAAACAGTCGAGCTCGCCATCATCATCGTTCCGGCCAAGGTTGTTCCAGAAGTCCTGCGCGCCGCTGGTGAACAGATGGTTCGTACCGCAATTATTATCAGTGCTGGTTTCAAAGAGAGTGGACCGGCCGGACAAGCACTCGAAACTGAGATCATCACCATCGCCCAGGAATTCAAGATTTCTGTCCTCGGACCAAACTGCCTTGGTTTCATCAATCCGCTCCGTTTTCTCAACGCTTCGTTTGCCTCTTCAATTCCGGATGCCGGATCAGTGGCATTTTTTTCTCAGAGCGGTGCCCTGACAAGTGCCTTCCTTGATCTCACGCAAGGCATTCTCGGTTTTTCCCTCTTTGTTTCGATTGGTAACAAGGCCTTGATTGATGAGGTTGCGCTGCTCGACTACCTCTTCCGGGATGAAGCAACTCGAACGATCGGAATGTACACCGAAAACCTAACCGACGCCCAACGCATTATCACACTCGGACGCGATAATCTGAATTCCAAGTTCCCAAAACCAATGGTCGCCCTCAAAGCAGGAACAACCATTGCGGGGACTCATGCTTCGAGTTCACACACCGGAGCCATCGCCGGAAGCGAGGCTGCCTACAATGCGCTCTTCCGACAAGCCCGCATCATCCGGGCTGAGAGTTTCGAAACCCTCATGGAGTTCCTCCTGGTCCTTGACCAAAATCCGCTCCCGCGTGGGAAACGTGTGGCGATTGTCACTAACGCTGGCGGGTTCGGTGTCCTCGCGACAGACGCCTGCATTCAGGCCGGGCTTGAGCTCGCCTCGCTCCAAGAAAAAACTGTTCAAGCACTCCAGGCTGTCCTCCCGCCCGCCGCCAATACCCACAATCCTATCGATGTACTCGGCGATGCACTCGCTGATCGCTATGCTCAAGCGCTAAACATCATCGCTGCAGATGAGGGTGTTGATTGTGTACTCGTCCTTCTCACTCCTCAGACGATGACTGAAGCCAAAGTCACAGCCGAAGCGATTGTGAATCTGCGCAGGTCCTTTCCTACTCTCCCACTCGCCACCGTTTTTTCTGGTGATCAACTCGTGCAGGCCGCACACGCTGTGCTCCGCAAACACCACATCCCGGTTTTCCTCTATCCTGAATCGGGGGCTCGAGCGCTCGGTGCACTGATTCAGTTTTCTGAGTGGCGACGCTCCCTCCGGCATGAAGTTCCCACCATTCAGTCAAACCGTGACCAGGTCATTCACGCTCGCGAGATATTGACCGATATCCGGGCCTCCCAAACGCTCCAACTGGGCGAAGCGCAAGCAGCACAGTTTCTCTCCGCCTATGGGTTTCCCTTTCTCAGAAGTCAGCTTGTCACAACAGGAGATGCCGCCGTTGCCTTCGCCCATGAAATCAACGCACCAATCGTACTGAAGATTGCCTCCCCGGATATCATCCACAAATCAGATGTCGGTGGCGTTATCCTGAACGTGAAACCAGAGGCCGTCGCAGTCACATATGAGCACCTCCTCGCTACCGTCCGAATCCATGCACCACATGCACACATCGAAGGCGTCACCGTGACAGAAATGGCCATGCCGGGTGGTCGTGAACTCCTCCTCGGATTGAAGAAGGAGCCCGGGCTCGGCACCCTCGTTGTCATCGGTCTCGGTGGTATTCATGTCGAGACATTCCATGATATCGCGATGCGCTTCGCGCCACTCCTCCCATCAGACATTGATGCCATGCTTGATGAACTGCACAGTCTCCCACTGCTCATGGGCAGTCGAGGTGAGCTTGGTATTGACCTCGAAGAGTTGAAAAAATACATCGCCCTTCTCTCCCAACTCGCGGTTGATTTCCCAGAAATTGAAGAGCTAGATATCAACCCCCTGGTTGCCTTTCCAGATGCAGCAGCATTCCGTATTCTCGATGCCCGCCTTCGTATCAGTGGCAGTGTCTAATCGCCTTCTACTCATAAAAAACCACCAACCCCTTCATAAAGAGATTAGTGGTCAAGAGTGTTTGTTTCAAAAAAGCCCCCTCATCCCTTCAGTCCGTCACAGTAATGGTCAAACTGGTCGGTGAGGTTGGGATTGGACTCACTACCGAGAAGGTTTGGATCTCCGTCCAGTTGTCCCCTTCGTTGGATTCAGACGCTTCATCCTCGGCGTCGATCTTGGCTTTGAAGCTGAGAGTCTGGGTACCGGGTGGCACCGTGTAGTCGACATGCTCGGTATGCGTAGAGCCACTCGGGAGATTGGTAGCTTGGATGTATTCACGTTTCAGGAAGAACCAGTCGCCTGAATCGAGACGGGCGTAGAGGTCGATTTCAATGCGATCCTTACCCGGACGCATGTGGTCATGGGTGTCACCGTCTTTGGCTTTGACTTGAATGCGGGGTTGGAGGACTTGGCCGGTACGGACGAGGGTAGTCTCAGGATTAAGGTCGGTACTGGTGGCCGCATCTCGTACCCAGAAGCGGTTGACGGTGAGGTTGAAGGGGGTGGAGGAGCCACCGAGGCCATCAGCTTTGGAGCCGGTGGAGGCAATCATCTGTCCGCCATTCAAAGCAACACAGTTGTCTACTGTCGGATGCGCAGCACAGTAGGCGTGATCCTGGTCGATATGGAGGAAGTAGTCAGGAAAATCGTGTCCCGGCGTATTCTTGCACACCCAATTATCGGTGAACCTGAATTCGTAAGGAACGAAGTTGTAATCTGAGTACTTGATACACTTCACCCCTTGACCCGCAACATCTTGCTGAACATCCTCGACAAAAGCCACATGGCCATCCAGCTTACTGTCTGACTTCTTCCAGTACGCCACATCACCCTTGAAGACTGCATTGTAACTACCCGTATCCCAGGTGAAGTTATCGGTCGCGCCAGTAACCCCGATGCCCGCGAACCGGGCCGAATTGTACCAGTACATCGCGTTCGACCAACGGTTCACCGATTGCCCGTTCAAGTCACCTTCTGTCCACTTTCGTGCCTGCGGCATATAGTAAGCCGTGTTGTGGAACTTTTGAGCGAAAGTTGATGGTTTATTCCTAGCTGCGAAGAGCTGAGAGAGCTTGTGGGCCACATACGAAGTGCACTGACAACGGACAAAGTTACTGAAGGAGTCAGGGGTTCTTGCGTCTCTGTACTGCACTCCATTTTCTGGACACTCCGATCGATGCGGATACGTATCCCGTGAATCCTCTGCCTGTACTACCGAAGCAATACAAGCGAACAACGGCCAAACCAATAGTCGACACATGACGAACTCCTTTCTTACAGGTTGATGAAATTGTGAACGAGCAAAAACTACTTTCAAGAAAACAAACGGTTGGAAATCATTTTATTCAGGACGCTTCCTGAAAAAACAATCTCCTTTCCGTTTGTTTTGGTTTTAGCTCATTCCTATTTCTGAGGAATGAGTTCAATGGTT
>CAYLPD010000023.1:0-20636 GCA_964385515.1 uncultured Bdellovibrionales bacterium | reverse complement strand
CTGAAAAGCGTGCCATGAGGAGACGTTCCTCATACGCGAGTTTCAGTCGGAGATCAACGGCGAGTGCGAGCCACGCGATGATTGAGACCGCATCAGGACGATTCATAACAGAGCCGAGCGTAACGAGCAGAACCGCTGTATACATTGGATGACGCACCAACGCATACGGACCGTGTGTCACGAACGTCTGGCGAGCGGACACTTCAGGCAAGACGCTGAACTGAAACCGCATCGTCGCCACTGCCGCAAGCCCGATGAGAATCCCGAGCACCATGAGTGCACTACCCCTCACTCCCCCATACCAGATGATGAAAACCACGAGTGTGAATTGTATTCCGACGAGAAGGTAGGAACGGGACATATTTAATTCAGGGCTCCCATGTCCTCGCTCTTTCCGATAGTGACATCAAATACGAAGAAATGAGTATGGCCATCGATATTTCTCCAATAGCCGACCGTATCTACATTGATAATCCGATATTCGTAGATATTTTCCGCCGTCACCTGGTCTGACCGGAATACGACCGTACCGGACATTGCATCTGGTATGGTTGGCTGATCCGGGTCCAGGCGCTGTAGAAAGACGTCGCTCGGATATGACAAACCGTACAGTATGAGGATTGAACCATCTACTCCCGGTTTCGTATCGAAGAAATGAAGTCCGGTCGACTTCTCGGCTGTTTGGCTAACTGTATCGTAGAAAACAAACAATTCTTTCTGATTGTTATCATACAGCGCCGCCCGATTCCCACCCGCGAGGGATTCGAGTTGGCTCTGGACGAAAAATATCCCACCCGGAAGCCATAAGACAGAAAGTATGTCCCATTCAAATTTTCCCGGCTTGCCTGAGAAGTCAATTGAGGATGATCCGTACTTACGCCGATAGGCTGGACTGAAAAAATCCGTACCGTCCACATCTGCAAAGTGCATCTGATGCTGAAGCCCGCTACATTCTCCACCCCACTCGGCCGTCCAGTAGGCGAGATGTTTCCCGTCGGGACTCACGGCGGATATGCCTTTTTTTGGTCCGGCAATTTCATCATTACTAATACACAAAAACTTCCCCCTCCAACGACCGTCAGATTCCATATACCACTGTAGTTCTGAGAGTTCGATATAGGGATGTGCATCGTCCCCTACGAGGTGACGTCGAGAGTCTGGTTTATTGATTTCTAGCGTCCAGATCTCTCCATCCGAAAGTGATGCCGTGTCTTCATCATAAGTCCGTCGTACATAGGCGAGTGTGCTCCGATCAGGAAAAAAGACCGGCCCCGATTCGGAGACAGAGCTTGCTCCGGGCTCCAGCCGAGTCTCATTGCCAGTTACCGTATCGAGTAGCCAGATGTTCGCGACAGGATTCTGGATCCATTCCCGAGCATCGTATGCGACATATCTCCCATCGGAGGAAATATCATACCCCTCAATGAATTTATCGGTTTTTAGTACCGATCGCTGCCTTTTCTCCGTGTCATACAGCATGAGATCGCCGTTTGCAGTGAGGTAGAGTACCCATCTCCCGTCCGTCGTCACCCGAACATCATGCGGCACTACGTACTCATCGGTGGTCACTCCGGTCTCCTGATCAGCAGCACTCGGAGCCGGACTATCCAGAGAAACAGTCGCGATAGAATTGACCTTGTGGCGTGAAAATCCAAAAGCCATAACCAAAAGACCAGCCAACACTAACAAAAAAACAACATAGAGTAATCGTTTCATGACCTACTTGTATAGTACACTCTCGAAGCACTGAAGAGGAAAGCCAGGCCTCAGCCGAAAAACCGCTTGCTTTATTGCATCTGGGTAAGACGCGCTTTCGCAAAGGGCACCTTGAACGCGCGACACCACACATACACTTCGTTGAAACGAGTGCTATCGAAACCCTGCGACAACTCATAATTCTGCGCTCCCGCATTCCCTTTGAGTGCACTGATTTCGGATCCGGCGCTGAATTGTCCATCTTTGCCGAAACCGACAAACAGGTCTGGCCCATTGGACACAGTGAAATCAGACTCAAAACGCAAATAGCTTGTATCTCCGATCTGGAGTATCTTGGCCGTACCTGAACCCTGATGCAGCCGATCAAATCCCGTGAAGTTTCCTGTATAGAGTTCAGTTGTGGCCGGGACCACGGGCGACATGGGCGACTCACTCACCGACGGAACACTCACCGACACCATCGGCACCTCGGGCAAGGCTTCATCCACCACCTCAGTCCACCACAACGGCGAGAGGATCCAGTATCCAGCCACTCCGATACCAAGCAAGACCATACCGACAATCATTTTCTTCATAGCAGACTCTTACTTCTACACCCACACTGGATGAGCATGAATGAATCACGCTTCAACTTCAACTGTAAAGCCGCCCATCGCCATACGTTTCATGTCGAACGGCATTGGCATGTCTTTACCCTCGTAATGCTCTGCGTAGTGGGCTCTCACCTGTTTTTCGATGCGATTGCGATCTTGTTTCGAACGATAAACAATAAACGAAAACCATACCTCCTCATCCGGTTTGGTTTTGGCTAACTTGGGGAACGACAAACAACCAGGTTGTCCCGCTACATCATCTGCGCGACATTCCCGATATTCAAGCGCACCCAGTTTCTTCCAGAGTGCCGCACCCTCACGCGCCATCTTCCGATATGCCGCGCGCTTCTTCTTCGGAACCGATAACACATACCCGTCAACATACGTTGCCATAAATAATGAAAAAACAAATTACGCTTCTATTCTACACCAACGCACAGGTTATGGCTTCCTTGAAAGCGAAGCGAACCACTTTGCAGCACTGGGACGACGATGAGGGCAGCCAGGCCAGCAACACGGCCGACGAACGCCACGCCGCAAATCCTCGCCCAACCGCCGGAGATGTGCAGCCCGAGTATCCGCCTTCTTCACTATCGTCACATAACAAATCCATTCGTTCCGTGCGAGCGGAGTCAGTGTGTCCCAAAGTTGTGCGATGTCAGCACGTGCCGTCAGGAATGCACGCAGATCCGCTGGCATTCGATGAAATGATCGCGATTTTTTTGCAGCATCAGTCATAAGTGAATACATAACGCCGTCTACTGCCCTGGGTGTCGTTTCGCTATGCCCCAATGTACTATTCCTCAGACACAGACCCTATCCTTCTTTCGCCGCTCCCCGAACCGTCGAATGGGATTGATCCATGGATTCAACTGAAGGCCCACGACGCGGACGGATGACGTAAAACCAGACGTAGAGCCCGACTAAGAGAATAACATTGGGGATGAAGATCCACGGATCACTCCAGGAGTGTCCATTGATCCGAAAATCGGAGATTGGCCAAAGAAACGGCGTAGGGAAAAACTTCTCAGAGTGAGTCGGAATATCAATCAGAATATGGAGCGGCCAGCCGAGCATCTCATAAAGTGGTTTCTTCCGGAAAAACCAAACAAGTCCGAAGATGAGGATAAAAACAACAAGGCTATGGGTACCATTGTAGAGCGAGTGGACATACGCTGGGATATGTGACGGATCCGGGTGCTGTCCCGACGACCAATCCGGGTGCTCAGCCAAACCGAGAAAGGTCAACACCGTGAACAAACCAAACGAAAAGAGATCTGGAGCAATCCCGAAAAAGAACGCGAGCCAATAACTCAGCCGGCTTTTCCGCCCGAAAGCGACACCGCCATAGAGTCCATGAGAGAGTATATCCATACAGTCCCTATAGACTACTCCTTCGGCTCGGCTTTTTCAATTGCCTGGACTTCCCATCGATGAACCAGACGTGAACCAAAAATCAGCTACGCGACGCGTACATGCCCCGTAATTGCCTGTCTCGTACACTCCGATATGATCAACCCGAAACGAGAGCTCGGGCTGGGTGAGATGTTTCAAGATGCCGGCGTGAGGATGCTGCAAGCGTGTGAGTGTCAGATGAGGTGAATACAGAGTAAATGAATGTGCCCAGCCGCAATACTCAATATTTTTGAACTCGACTGAGGGGATCTCAACCTGTTGTTCCTTGTATGCGACATTATCTTCAATAGTGCGATACGCACGTGTCACAGCAATCACGGATGTATGCAGATCAAGAATACATTTGTCAGCAACAAAACGTACTCCGACCCAAATGCCCTGATCGGGATAGTACGTCAGCTGCCGAAGTTCAAAAGGAGCGATCCCTTGAACAGTCGTCTCGAGCACTGCGATCACGCGCGCGAGAGCAACCGGGGTGAAGTTGGCATGATACAGCGTAAGATGTGGATGCGCGGTCTCGCCATCAAGAACGAAACAAGAATCAAATGATTTGAGTGAACGACTGAGCATCATCGCTCGCTCCGCAATCTCATGTGGCGGGATAATAGCAATCGTGTAACGCTGAGCGTTCATGGAAGGAATTGTTCTTTGATTCACTCATCTCAATGACACCCCTTGTCCCTAGACTATTCCGTAAACACGAACCTCATCAGTAAACCAACGCTGAATCGTTGCCCGGACGTTGCAACACACTCTCATACATTTCATCTTTCATCTCGGAAAGGACATCTCTGCTTCATGGCACAGAAGACAAAGCGTTTCCTCTTGACTGGAGAAATTTGTTGGATAGGCTATCGATCACCCCGTTTGCCTTTACGCTGTTTGCCGAGATTCTTGATACCCATATTCCTCACCTTGCCTTCAAGCCGAGCCGCCTGCCACAGGGGTGGCATCGTCGGCTTAAACGACGCTTTGGGAGCGGGACTGGATTTCTTTGTACTGGCCATAAAACGAAAAGATTAAAAGTTAGCGCCCAAACCTACCGCTCAACCGAGAAGAATGTGTCTCCTCCCCCCCCCCTATCCTAACACTTCCCAATAATCATTCCAGTCAAATAACGGGTATCACGAACGAACACAATACCACGCAAGGAAAGCAATCGCTGTGAGATGGGCCGGGTAGAAGACATAGAAAAACCACCGGTTACGTGAGAAAGGAATGTTTACTTGAGAAGCCACCAAGATGATGGGTACACTCAGTGTTCCCCAATGATTGCCATTAGAGAGCGCGAGAGCTGTGAATCCGGCCGCCAGCACCGCAACCGCATCCCATGTCAGTCCCCGCCACGTGAAGTAGAAGAGGCTGAGCGTTAACACTAACCCCTGCCAACCGTACTCCACCTGGGTCCCAGCGACCGCAAAAAAGAGAAAGGTAACTGGAACCGCAAACCACAACGGTCTGAGACGAAGCATCCACAGAAGAGTCACTGCGGCAGCAAAGGTAAAGAGGATGTTGAGCGTTTGTGATCCAGTCAAATAGATCGAGGCAGGTAATGCGAGGAGGCCAAAGCCGACAAGTCGCAACACCATTCGTCGGTAGACACGGTCATCAACACCAGGTCGAGCAAGATTGTAAGCAAAGATAAAGGCAAACAGTGGAAACGCCAGTCGGCCGAAAGCTGTCACCGGTCCAAGAACCGGGCCCATAAACAAGAGCCGCATGACATGATCATATACCATTGAAACAAGTGCGAGCCATTTCAAACCTTCAAGCGTCCCATCTGACACCTGAAGACGCAGTGCAGAAGATGTCATAGAAAATATTTGGGAGGAGTCCCCGTTATTCTATCACGCATCCAGAACCAAGAACGAAAGTACGTCAGGCCATCAAAACACGACGATAGTAACCGATGAGATCGGTCTCAGCGATCGTATTCCCGAGCATGGCATTGCGCAGCATAAGATCAGTCGCTTCGATTGGCACATGGAGTGGTGTCCGCAACGCATACAGATGAAAGACATACCCGTGTTCCCCCGTTGGCGGACAGGGGCCACCGTACGCGTACTTACCAAAACTATTCTTTCCCACAACCGCATAAGCTGGGACGGAATTTTCTTTGATCAACGTTGTTGTCGGGGTGATATTCCACACCCGCCAATGGATCCACGCCCCACCGGGTGCATCCGGGTCATCGACGATCAGGACAAGTGCCTCCGCATCTTCGGGCACATATTCGATCGAAAGCGGCGGATTTACATTTCGTCCATCACAGGTGTATTCACGCGGAATCTGTCCCCCGTAAACGAAAGCGGGACTATGCAGTCGGAAGGGAGGTTTTTCAATGATGCGTTCCATACCCATTGATCACACTGTCCCTATCGAAAATCCTGTGAAACCGACCCGCACCTCACGGAGCCAATCAAGATCCGCCCAAATCCGTCTCAACCATCTCGCGCAGAACCTCGAACATAAGACCGCCAGAAAGAATTTTACCCTCCTATCGTACCACACTCGCTGGATTCAATTTCGCCGAAGGACTTTCTTGAGATACTCGCCAGTATACGAACCTGCGGTCTTGGCTACCTCCTCTGGCGTTCCCTGGGCGACAACTTTCCCACCACCACTTCCTCCTTCCGGTCCAATATCGATGATGTGGTCCGCACTCTTGATCAGATCCATATTGTGTTCGATCACCATGACCGTGTTCCCTTTCACGACAAGCCGATCGAGAATTTCGATGAGCTTCTTCACGTCCGCATAGTGAAGGCCGATGGTCGGTTCGTCGAGCAGATACATCGTGCGCTCGGTTGACTGGCGATAGAGCTCGCTCGCGATCTTCACGCGTTGTGCCTCGCCGCCAGACAGGGTCGTCGCAGACTGGCCGAGTTCAAGATACCCCAGACCTACTTCATTCAATGTTTTCAGTCGATCGGCAATGGCCGGAATCTCGTGGAAAAACGCATACGCTTCCTCAATCGTCATTGAGAGCACTTGATGAATATTCTTGTGCTTGTAGGTGACTTCAAGCGTTTCTTTGGTAAAACGTCGACCGTCACAAACATCACACGGTACATAGACCGTCGGAAGGAAGTGCATCTCAACGGCGATGAAACCATTACCCTCACACGTCTCACAGCGACCGCCAGGACGATTAAATGAGAAACGGCCCAGCTTCCAACCTCGGACCCGAGCCTCTTCGGTCGAGGCAAAGAGCTCACGAATATGATTGAATGCGCCCGTGTACGTCGCTGGATTCGAACGCGGAGTACGACCGATAGGGCTCTGATCAATCAGAACGACCCGAGAGATATATTCAGTCCCTGTAAACGTATCGCAATGTTGAACCTGATTCGTCTTGTAACGCCGGTCAAGCCGACCCTGGAGGTTCTTGTGGACAATCTCATAGAGAAAAGATGACTTCCCCGAACCCGACACCCCTGTCACCGCAATAAAGCGCCCGAGTGGAATATCAACATTCAGATCCTGAATGTTGTAAATCCGACCGCCCCGAATCTTCAGACTCCCCTTTTCCTTCCCTCGCCGCTTTGGGATAGCAATGGATTCCTCACCACGCAGATAGGCCAATGTAAGTGATCCAGAATGATTGGTTCGAGCCGAGAGAAGATCTTCGAGATAGCCCGAAACCACGACTTCACCACCATGAACACCTGCACCCGGACCAATATCAACAATAAAGTCAGAAGCGTAAATAGTATCCTCGTCATGTTCGACAATGATGATGGTATTTCCGAGTGAACGCAGCGATTTCAATGTCTCGATCAGTCGATCATTGTCCCGCTGGTGAAGACCGATGGTCGGTTCATCAAGGACATACAGTGCGCCAACGAGCTGACTGCCGAGTTGACTCGCGAGTCGAATGCGCTGGGCTTCGCCACCCGAAAGTGTATTTGCCCGCCGATCGAGCGTCAGATAATTGAGTCCGACATTGAGGAGAAACTGAAGGCGACTACTAATTTCACGCAACACCACCGACGCAATCTGCTCTTCGCGTTTGGTGAGACTCAACCCAACAAAGAAATCAAGAGCCAGAGCAGTCGTCAGTCGAGTAAGATCAACGATATTTCGCCCGCCGATTTTGATGTGCAGTGCTTCCTCACGAAGCCGCGTGCCATTACAGGTATCACATGGATCCGACCCAAAGAAATGTTTCGTCCCGAGACCGTTGCAAGCCTGGCAAGCACCATAGGGCGAATTAAATGAAAAGAGGCGCGGTTCAACCTCTGGATAAGAAAAGCCATCATACGGACACGTAAACTTGGCCGAAAGCAGAAATACGTCATCTCCAATGTTCACTTTCACAATCCCCGCTGCTTCCTCGAGAGCCTTCTGGATTGCCTCAGACAACCGGACTTCCGTATCGTCCCGATACTCGCGAAAATCGCGCGCAAGGAATTCGTCCACGATGAAATCAATATCATGTTTATGATTTTTCTTCAGGATCACCTGCTCGCGCAAACTCTTTCGCACACCATCAAGATAGATCGACGTGAAACCACGACCAAGCGCATTGTAGAGCATCTGATAATATTCACCTTTGCGACCGCGAACAACCGGAGCGAGTACCACCACGGGGGCTTCCTCCTTACCGGACTCAACCATAACGGCGTGCACTTTCGCCTTCACGGTCTCAAGCATCTCTTCGGTGGAGAGACGAGTGATCTCACGTCCGCACTCGAGACAATGTGGCCGACCGAGTCGCGCATAGAGCACGCGGAGGTAATCATAGATTTCGGTCACCGTCGCGACTGTCGAACGTGGATTGCGACTGGCCGATTTCTGATCAATCGATATTGCGGGTGAGAGTCCGCTAATTTCATCCACGTCTGGCTTCTGCATCGTATTCAAAAATTGCCGAGCATACGCTGAAAGCGACTCAACATAGCGCCGCTGCCCCTCAGCAAAGATCGTATCAAACGCCAGCGACGATTTCCCCGAACCAGAAAGTCCGGTAAAAACAATCATCGTGTTGCGAGGCATCGCCACGGTAATGTTTTTCAGATTATGAGTCCGCGCTCCTCGAACAGTAATCCACTCTGAAGGGCCACCGGGTTTCTGGTGTTTTGATTCTTTCGAAATGATCTTTTTGCTCGGCATACTGAGACACGTCTCTAAAAATAACGTCTGACAAATTCATCTTCGCTGTCACGTTCCGGATGAGTTACCAGCTCAACAGTTTCGTCAGCTGGGAGCGTTTCAAGGAAATGAAAAAAACGTTCTTTGCCATGGACCCAATCTAAACTCACGAGGTAGGAAGCAGTCGAGACATCAGCCGCGGCAAAACGATGACGGCTTGGACGAGCGAGTTGATGGAGGATATGACCAACGGCTGAATGATGTAAAGAAAGAAGCATTCCACGTCGCCCAAAACGGACATAGGGAATGTGAAATTCATGTGCGAGCGAAAGAAGCACGCGGAAAAACCCTGGAAAAAAATGAACGTGCTCATGGCTATTCAACCCATCCGGTAGACGACCGAACAAATGTTGAAACTGAACAATCTGTGCGTGCCACTCCGCTTTGACGGCTGCGACAGGGATATACCCCATGAAACGTCGTGCTGTGAAATGTAACCCTCGACGCAAAGTACTCTGTCCCGGATCGGCACCCCGACCCATGAGCCCGATGAGATCGAGATGGATATCGAGTTTCACGCCAGTCAGAGCCAATGCGGCCGCATCTGCGGGTGTACAAAAGCGAACCATCACTGACACTCGATCAAGCTTGCCCGCTTCGGCCAACGGCAAAATACTCCGGACCGTATCCCGAATACCATAGTCGTCAGCAGAGCGTACAAGGCGCGCCTTCGCCTGTTCAGTGATATGCATACGAAGAGCGAGCAAGAAAAGAAATATAGCAGGTTCTCCCTATTCTGGGAAGACGACGCGATCACCAGTAATCCTCACACCCTCACGCCGGAGCCGAGCAGCCTTCAACCGCGATCCACCCAGCGCATAGCCGCCAATGGTTCCGTCAGCCCGCACCACCCGATGACAGGGTACATCCCGATACCGATTGGCTGCCATCGCCGTGCCGACCGCACGCGCAGCATTGGGAAAACCAGCCCTGGCTGCCACTGTGCCATATGTCAGCACTGTACCTTTTGGAATCCGTGCCACTACTGAATAGACCCTTCGCCGAAACATCGAGAGACTCACCGCGTGGGTATAACTCGCTGTTCGCATAATCCGTAGAGAGGAAGAGCCGCTCCCAATGACTCTCCACTTACCGTTCAGTCAAATTATTCATCCCCAAAAGCCTGCTTCAGTTCCTCCTTGGCAGCCACCAATTCAGCCTGAAAGGTCTCGCTCGCTGCTGAAACGCTGACTTTTTGGGTATCAGCCAGGCTCTTCAGCGTTCTTTGCATTGCTTCGGCCCCCTGTCTCTCGCCTGCGAGCTTGGCCCGAGCTCTTTGGAGACTCGCTTCAAAATCCGAACGAATGTTCACTGTCGCGACATTCTGTGCACAATCAGTTTCAAGTTTGACGAGGGCAGCCTTCACAGCAACTGCAAAGGTGTCCCGCGCCGATTGCATCGTCTTTTTTCGTTTCGCAATAAGTCCATCGACCCCGGTTCGAAACTTGACAATCGCAGCATCAATCGCATCACGTCGAGCTTCGACCGCGTCCTCTACCTGTTGTTGATAGTCTTGCACGGCATCTCGTTCCTTGTCGCCATCAGCGCGAGCCAAGAGTCGTGCATACTCCCCGCTTCGTAGCTGATCAGCCTCAGAACGAGCCTCTCCCAATTTTGCATCACGCCCATTACGCTTGTTTTCAAGATCCTCAGGCAACGTGTCAAGGTAGATCGTCACAGCCGCCTCTTTTTCCACGATTTCTGTTGCCAGTCTCGTTTTTGCATCGGTGAATGCCGTACAGAAGGCTTCTGTATTTGGCGGCATCGTAGACGACTGCAGTTTCAGATCAGCTGTTTTCAGTTGGGCTGGAGTTGTGACGGGACTGACCGGTACAGCGAACACAACCACCGGAACAGTGAGCAGTCCGATCAATACTACGAATGCGTTAATAACGGGTTTCCGCATAACTCATGCCTAATTCCTCCATGACGGCAACTCCCTCGGCGATACTCTCACCCTCCGCAGCATATTCACTGTCAAGTGCCTCTTCATCGCCCGTGGCCATCTTTTCAATCTCAGCCACAAGCTGCTCAATCGCCTCGGTATCTGATCCAGCATCTAGCTCCTCTCGCTCCGACGAGATCGGTGACGCTATCGATTCATCAGTCGTTGTTCCTGCCATGGGTTCAACTGACATCCCAGTCGGAGGTGTAGTGTCCTTCGAATTCCAGAGGAAAAAGCCAAAACCCACAACACCCAGAAGGGCGATCAGGAACACGACGATACTGGTTGAGCGTTGCATCATAGTTTTAGTATACCACCCGCCTCACTCTCTTCACGGGCAGTGGGATCTGCAGTCTTTCGGCTAGCCTGCATTGACCAAAAATGTGCATAGGTTTTTGACTCAGAGGAAACACTAAAAGCAAAAGACCCGGCGAGCAGTCTTCTGCTCGCGGGTCAATCCTAGTCGCTCACCGCTAGACATCAATGCCGTTCAGGCTCAACGTCTGACATCTCATGATGAGAGTGACTTGGAGGAATGCTGCCCTGGTGTACAGCCAGATTCCCCAGTTCCAGTGTTGCCCTCCTGAAGAGACGAGTATCTTCAGATCCCCTATCTGCCTCAAGAGATCTGGACCAAGAAAACACCAGCTTCTACGCATTACCTCCCACTGCTCATCATCCGCGAATTGCGTCTGTGATATCGCAGCGTCAACAGCAGCCAACAGCTTGCTGACTTCCTCGATGAATTCCAGAAGGTCGACGTTGTCTTTTCGCAAATCTTCACCCAATTGACGAGCTACCTCTGTACAATATTGAATCGACGGCCCGATCAATTCATCATCCGGTGGCATTACAAGCATGTGACCCTCCTCGTAGACGAGTTTCGCAATTCATGTCCCAAAAGGACATGGGCTTAAGGTACTGAAACAGAGCGTCCCATACCTTGAAACCCCTGTCAAGAATCTGTACGCTTTCAAGATTCACAAAAACAAGACTCTCTTCAGTCTCGTTTTCGGTTGTTTGAAATGTACGGTTCAGTTTCGGGTGCTATCAATTTGAACCCATCGCCGACTTGAGTTTCTCACGGGCAGCCTCGACGGTCGACTTGAAGGCTGTGATCGCAGACTCAATCGCTTGCTTACGAATCTCGGCGAGTGCTTTCACGTCGTCGCGCATCTTATCAATCGAGGAACGGTCCTCCTTGAGAGATTCCCGTGCGGCTTTTACGGCTGCCTGATAATTGGACATGACCGTCTTCGGATCAACATCGGCTTCACAGTCAGACTTTGCCTTGGCAGTGGCTGCATCGACCGCTGACTTGAACGTGGAGTATGCATCCGAGGTGCCAGACTTTTTTGAAGCGATGAGCGCATCGACGGCGGTGCGGAAATCTTCAATCGCCTGGTCTATCGCATTGCGACGCGTCCCTACGGCCGCATCCACGGTCTTCTTGAACTCAACGACCGCAGCCTTTTCAGCATCGGTCTCAGCCTTGGCATCGAGTTTGGCATACAGCGCGGCACGACGTTCGTCCTGAGCGTCACGTTTGTCATCGAGCCATGTATCGCGCGCATCTCGTCGATCAGTACGGCGACTGGTCCGGTTCAGGATATGCTCCTTCATATTACTGACGCGCTTCTCCATATGTTCACCTCTCTCCGCCAGGCGCTCAGTGAAACGAGTACAAAACGCGTCCTGGCGCTCATCTTTTTTCTCTTCCCAAGCTGCACTGCGTTCCTCTAGGCGAGCCTTGACTTGCTCAGCACGCTCTGTAAAGCGGGTATTGGCACTCCCTGCTTGGGCCGAAACCATGACAGGAGAACCACAGACAATTGTGAGCAAAAGGATGGACAAAATACGTTGAGCGTTCATACCGATGGTACATCATGGATTAATTTCCCTCCTCAAGATCCGTCAACTCATCTTCCGTAACGGTCGAGAGATCGTCACGATCAGCCAGCGCCTCATCGATGAGATCAACAGCCACTGTTTCCGGTGTCACCACAGCGGAGCGTGACGCCTGCTCACGGACGGATGGGGCCACTTGATCCCTCCAAGGTTGATCACCTGTCGGCATCGGTAATGGATTCGTCTCCACTGCATTCCCCTGATGCCGAACGACGTACTGAGAATACATCACCGACAAAATCACTAACATCAGAAACAGTGCAAACCCGAAACCCAACATCCTTCTCGGTACCATATGTTTGTTTGAATAAATATATGTACACTTATTGATTACTCCGCCTGTTTGAGCCGATCAGACACGTTCACCTTCCTTACAAGTATAGAACATATCATTTCTGCAACCGAGATTGCTTCGCACTCTTGCGATGGCCGACTGATCGCTTGGCTTCGAGCGCGCGAATCTCGTCCCGCAAGATAGCCGCCGTTTCAAAGTCGAGGAGTTTCACGGCCGCCTTCATCTCTCGTTCCTTCGCCCGAATAATCTTGGCCGGATCTTTGGCAAATCCCTGAGCATCAAGAGCAAGTGAAACCGCGACTGCTTGATCATGTTCGCTCTGCAATCGTTCGGTGATATCATGGATATTCTTGCGAATTGTCTGCGGCGTGATGTGATGTTCAGTATTATAAGCGAGTTGCAACGCACGCCGCCGCGCTGTCTCCGAGAGCGCATAATCAATCGATCCAGTGACACGATCGGCATAGAGGATAACGCGCCCTAGAACATTCCGCGCCGCCCGCCCGATAATCTGGATCAAGGATGTTTCGGACCGGAGGAAACCTTCTTTGTCCGCATCGAGAATACCAATAAAAGTCACCTCGGGTAGATCAAGCCCCTCTCGTAAGAGGTTCACCCCGACCAGAACGTCGAATTCGCCCTTGCGAAACTGTGTCAGGATCTTGATCCGATCAATCGTCAGAACATCGCTGTGCAGGTACTCTGCCTTGATCTGTTTCTCCTTCAAATACTGAGCGAGATCCTCGGCCATTTTCTTGGTCAGAGTCGTTGCGATCACTCGCCCGCCGCGCTTCACTTCCTTTTCGGTTTCTCGGATGAAATCCCCAATTTGTCCTGGGTAGCTAGCTTCTCCGTGGTTTGGGTCATCCCCGACATACCCTTCGGTTGCGCGGATCGGTCGCACTACCACCTGCGGATCGAGGAGTCCGGTCGGACGGATAACCTGTTCGACGGTCTGATCACTCACTGTGCGTTCGAAATCAGCTGGAGTCGCCGATGTGAAAACAACTGGACCAACCCGTTCGCGGAACTCTTCAAAACGGAGCGGACGGTTGTCCAGAGCGGAAGGTAATCGGAAGCCAAAATCAACCAGCGTTTTCTTGCGAGCTTGGTCACCATTGTACATAGCGCGCAGCTGTGGAAGTGTCACATGTGACTCATCAATAATGGTGAGAAAGTCCGGGGTGCCATCGGGTAAATGAGGAAAATACGACAGGAGTGTCTCTGGAGGTTCGCCAGCGTGCTTACCAGAAAGGTGTCGCGAATAGTTCTCAATCCCAGAACAATAACCGATCTCATCGATCATGGCGATATCATAGTGCGTCCGCCGCTTCAATCTCTCCGCTTCGAGCAGCTTCCCCTCGGCCATGAACTTCCCCAACTGCGTATCGAGCTCCTCGCGGATCGTGATGAGGGCTCGCTCTTTCTTACTCGCATCAGTGATAAAATGCTTGGTCGGAAAGAGAAAGATAGTTTCTTCAGTCGCCAGGATAGTTTGGGAGACCGGATCAATTTTCGTTATGGCCTCAATTCGATTTGCGCCCAACTCAATAGAGTAAACATATTTCTCAGATACCGGCATAACTTCAATCCGATTCCCGATAGACCGGAAATGTCCAGGTGTAATATCGGCATTGGTCCGTTCAAAGAAAATGGCAATGAGTCGGCGAAGGAGTGCTTCCCGTGTTGTGGCCTCACCGACAGACAACCGGATATTTTCGTGGAGATACTCTGCGGGGCTACCGAGTCCGTAGATGCACGAGACCGATGCCACGATGATGACATCGCGACGTGTCAGCAGGGACTGAGTTGAAGCGTGCCGGAGTCGGTCGATTTCTTCATTGATTGAGGCGTCCTTCTCGATATAGGTATCGGTGATCGGCATGTACGCTTCCGGCTGATAGAAATCATAGTAGGACACGAAATAATGCACAGCAGCATCAGGAAAAAATTCTTCAAACTCCTGCGCCAGCTGGGCGGCGAGCGTTTTATTGTGCGCAATGACGAGCGTTGGCCGCCCCCACTCGGCAATCGTATTGGCCATCGTGAACGTTTTCCCCGATCCCGTCACGCCCAGGAGCGTCTGGAAAGCAGCCCCTCGCCGAAGACCAGCCACGAGAGCTGTGATAGCGCGTGGCTGATCCCCGGCCGGTGGCCAATCGGATTTGAGTTTGAAGGTTGATGGTGACATAGTCAGTACAGAGACAAATGAGGAACAAGAGGGCGGGGAGAGCGCGGCTGATTAATCCCGAGAAATCATGCCTCGCACCCATCGGTGTAGCAATCGAAACCAATGCAAACCGCGGTGACGATGAATATAGAGGAACACCAGACCACCGATGGCTGCCCCCGTAAAAACAAATCCCATACCGAAGCGCACCCGCTCGATATCCATGAGGTAGGATCGAATGACTTGAATGCCGTAGTAACCTGCAAAGACATAAAAGAGGTCCTTGCAGAAATTCCCCGCATACGAGGCGATGAGAAAAACCCGAGTTTGGATTCGAACGACACCACACGCGACGGACACGAGAACGGTCGGAACAAAAGGCATAACCCGGAGCAAAAAGATCAACCCGCCGTCACGCCAGTGCTGACCGTTGAACCGCCGACCGATGCGTTCGACATCCGCATGACTGAGACCGAGGTATCGTCCAAAACGGCCGACAACAACATCTTCGAGCTTGTCACCCAGTGTATAGTAGATGAAGGAACCAGCCAATTTTCCCAAACCGCCGAGCACCGCCAGCCAAACAACAAAAAACGCCGTCCGACCCTCCGTATGAGCAAAAAACCCCGCGGTCGTTGTGACGAGCATCGAAGGAATCGGCGCGACGACTTCCTCCGCAAACGCACCAAACAAGATAAAGAACTCAAGTGGCACCAGGCGGGCAAACTCGCGAATACCGATTTCAATCTGTTGAATCCACTCAAGCATGGGTCAGGGTATGATTAGTCGGCCGGACCCGCAGCCAGAAACTTCACCAGGGCCTCAGCTTGACTCTTGTTGAGTCCCAAACTCACTCGATTGGCCTCAATGGTACGGATCGCTTCCTGCATCTCGGCGGTACTGAGAGCTCCATCAGCCCCCGCTACATGTTCAATCATGGTTTGAATACGGCTCAGTTGTTCACTGTCAAATCGCCCCATCTCCCCGTGAGCCAGCTGTTCAAATGCCTCCTGCAGTTTTAATTGATTCCAATCCTTTGGACTCTCCGGTGCTGAACGTCGTGACAAACGATCCGAGACAACGGATGCATCAGGCTTTACTGCGGGACGTCGCGAAGGTATAAAGAGTGCCATAATCTCACACGTGTAGATTTTCAAACCAGGCCCAAAGAGACACGCCTATTCTGTCCCTGCCCAACCGGAAAAGGAACTGCAGACTCTCATCATTCCAGCGACTTATCCAGCGCATCGCTGATCCGCTGGATATCCCGTGGTTCGAGACCGATGTGTCTTCTTTCCTTTTCCAGGTGCGCCACAAACTCTCGTGTTTCGCGGGCACTCATGCCAATATCTCCATTTGGGTCCCGGTCCAGGAAACCGCCTGCCGTAGCTTCCACAAGATGCCGATCACGTTCATCCAGACCGTCGCGTCGCAACCGCCCCATGACATCATTCCGAAACTCCCGCGGCGTCACCTGACCGTGAGCAAGGGTCTGTCTCGGGTGAGCGCCCCCGGGACCAGGAGCGGCCGGTTTCTTGTCAGCAAAGAAGAGACCCATAATCCAATTGACTTAATTGTTTCACTCCCATTCTACACCTTTTCCACAACGCTGTGGACACAGAGTCGCTTTCTGCGTATAATCGCCATTGACACGTCATGGGCCGTTAGCTTAGTTGGTAGAGCGCCGCGTTTGCAACGCGGAGGTCGCCGGTTCGAATCCGGCACGGTCCACAAACAGGAATTTTGCAAATTTTCGGAAACGCGCGCACAAAAAAAATTGAATACGGAGAAGTCTTGGGACAGGTTCCGAGTTTTTTAATTTTTGGCTATAATTAACTTGGTTCTTTGGCATAGTGAACTTTCAAGAAAGAGGAAAACACATGAACAAAAGTGTCTTAATCATCGGTGGTGGCGGGAGAGAACATGCGCTCGCGTGGAAACTCTCGCAATCATCTCGCGTTGGCAAGCTCTTTGTCGCGCCCGGAAACGGCGGCACGCAGCAAGTTGCCGAAAATGTCGGGATTGATACTACCGATATTGACGGACTTGTTCGGTTCGCTGTAAGCAACGACATTGGGTTGACCATTGTCGGCCCAGACGATCCGCTTGCGCTTGGCATCGTAGACGCTTTTCAAGCGCGAGGGTTGCGAATCTTTGGCCCGACACGTGCCGCCGCGGAAATCGAATCGTCCAAGGCGTTCGCTAAAAAGCTTATGAATGAAGCGGGCATACCAACCGCAAACTTTCAGATTTTTAGCGAATACGCCAAGGCGCTTGCGTATGTTCGCGAGCGCGGCACACCAATCGTCGTAAAAGCAAGCGGTCTTGCACTCGGCAAGGGCGTTTACGTTTGCAAGACACTCGCTCAAGCGGAAGCCGCGCTCGCGGAAATCATGCTTGATAATGTCCACAAAGACGCAGGCAAAGAAGTGGTTGTTGAGGAATATCTTGATGGACAAGAAGTTTCCATTCATGCGTTCTGCGACGGCAAAACTCACGTTTTGTTACCGCCCGCACAAGACCACAAACCGATACGTGACGGCGACGAAGGCAAGAACACTGGCGGTATGGGAACAATCGCTCCTATCTCGTGGGTAAGCGCAGATGTTTTGCGAGACATTGACGAGCGTATCGTTTATCCAACGCTTCAAGCTCTTGCAAAGCGAGGGCGGCAGTTCAGCGGCTTGCTCTATCCCGGACTCAAGATAACGACAAGCGGTCCGAAAGTGCTGGAGTTCAACGCGAGATTCGGCGACCCCGAAACGCAGAGCTACATGAGACTTCTCAAAACCGACTTGTTTGACATTTTGGAAAGCTGCATCGATGGAACGCTCGGCGAACTCGCAATCGAGTGGCATTCCGGTTTCGCGGCTTGCGTCGTCATTGCTTCCGACGGCTATCCTGACGAATACAAGAAAGGTTTGCCGCTTCGCGGCATAGCCGAGGCGGAGTGTGTGCCTGACGTGATAGTTTTCCACGCCGGGACAACTTTTGACGGCGAACTCAAAACATCCGGCGGACGTGTTCTCGGCGTAACAGCAATCGGCACAACACTCCGCGATGCGCTTGGCCGTGCATACGAAGCGGCAAAGCTGATTGCGTTTGAAGGCAAACAATACCGAAGCGACATCGGTGCGAAAGCACTCTAACATCGGCGTTCCAATTTTTCGGAATTGGAGCGCCTTTCTTTTTGAAGTGCGCGCGTTTCCGAAAATGTTTTGAAAGCGAGAGCGGCACGGGATTCCTCCCCACACCCATCCTCCCGCGCTGCCCGAGTGGTTTCGCCGAACGAGGCGAGGCGTTGTCTTTCTTCAAAATATTTTCGCGCTATGTTCAGAATATCTCACAATCCTCATTCGTAAATTTTGGTGCGGAGCAAACCGCGGAGGTCGCCGGTTCGAATCCGGCACGGTCCACTCCGTTAGAAACCGTTAGAAAATTGAGAAGTCCGCTGTTTTCTAGTCTTTGGGAGTAAAGGACCAATGATGCTCGCTGCCATACATAGTCTCTTGCGCCGAGCACTTCTAACGTTAGTCCGCCAGGGAAATGTCGACCCTCTTTTACTGTTGAGGGCTGGGGCTTGATTGTTTCGGCCAGCTATTGTAGGATTCAGGAGCTTTTCAGCGGGTGATTAGCTCAGGTGGTTAGAGCGCGACACTGATAATGTCGAGGTCCATGGTTCGAGTCCATGATCACCCACAGGAGCCAGTCTCCACCACATAACACAGCGGGGTAGAGCAGTCTGTCCCGCCCGGGCGGGATTGGCTCATTGAAACTCCCTATGCTCGACACGAGTTTACCGTTCAGCGTCTATGTAATACAATCCGAAAATGGGCGCAGGTACATCGGTATCTCCGCTGACGTTACGGAGAGGATTACTGCTCACAATCAGGGTCGCTCCCAGTGGATCAAGAGACACCAACGATGGGTACTCGTTCACAAAGAAGACTATGCAAGTTACACCGAAGCACGAAAGAGGGAAAACTATCTCAAAAGTTTAAAGGGTGGTCGGAAGTTTCTGGAGATCATATACAGCGGGGTAGAGCAGTCTGGCAGCTCGCTTGGCTCATAACCAAGAGGTCGGTGGTTCAAATCCACCCCCCGCAACAAATACTAGCCCAGCAGGTGACAGATACTGTGGCATCTCTCCCCGGCTTACGCTACTATTTCCGCGCTGTGCAATACGCGGTGAGCGCCTTATTGCACCCCCGCCAGGGTACCCACCCGACACGCTTGACGCGAGTCATGCGGGCGGGGCTCAGGCTCGCCCTCACACCAATGGTCCCTAAACATGCCAGGGTAGCTCAGTTGGTTAGAGCACGGGACTCATAAGCCCGGGGTCGAGAGTTCGAATCTCTCCCCTGGTACCATTGGTGTGAGGGTGAAGTTAGGGCACGGGACTCATAAGCCCGGGGTCGAGAGTTCGAATCTCGCCCCTGGCACATACCTCATACACTATGCCTCGCAAAGAAATACCAGGGATACCACTACCTCCCAAAGAACGGTTTACAGTCGATGCGCAGGTAGTTCGCAGGCTCCCCTCCGAAGGAGAGCGTAAGGTTGATGATATATCGCCAGTAGAGAGGGGGTCGGTACCAAAAGTCACAGCTGAGACATTGGCCCATCGATTTCTCCCCGCGGGAGAAAGCTTGGAGACGAGCAATCAACAAGCGGCGCTCAGAGCCCTCATCGAAGAAAGTGGGGTTTCCGGAGAAGTGCTCGAAAGTGTTTTTTCCCAGATGACAACAGACTTTCGACAAGCGTTGTCCAAACTCGTTAGTGAATACCTTCGTACTATGAGAAGCGTCTCCGGAGATAAGGACAAGCAGTATGATGCAGTAAGAAAGGCGTTCGTCGAATTAGTTCACAAGAAGTTGACATAGAAATATATGGGGGCGTACCTGCCCAACTGAACCCATCAGTCGTTCAGGCGGGGCTCAGCTGGTATATATGTACACCGTCTACGTTTTACAAGATAGCCAAGGAAAGTTTTACAAGGGCATGACCAATAACCTGGCTAGAAGACTTGCGGAACACAGAGGGAGTGCAACCAAAACAACACGATTCATGGATAGGATCCAAATGGTGTATACGGAAGAACTTCCGGATAGGATATCTGCTAGAAGAAGAGAGAAATACCTCAAATCTGCTGCAGGAAGAAGGTTTTTACAAAAGGTTCTCAATACGGGGGCGTAGCTCAGCTGGTTAGAGCGTCTGCCTGTCACGCAGAAGGTCACGGGTTCGAGTCCCGCCGTCCCCGCCAAAATTGGAAATCGGAATCAGAAGCCGAAATGGGGTCGGCGCGAAGCGCCGACACAAACGCATTCCCGCCAAAAATTCCCGAATCCAAAAGGTTTTTCCACGCTCCGCGTGGCTCAAAAAAGACGGTTCGATCCTTAATTTGAAAGTTCGAACCGACTTTTTTGAATAAATGAAGTT
>CAYLPD010000022.1:14756-20853 GCA_964385515.1 uncultured Bdellovibrionales bacterium | reverse complement strand
AACCGATCACTCCCCCGCCCAGGCAATAGTCACCGCGGTAAAATACTGCGTATTGTCCCGATGCTACTCCAGCATCGGCTTCTCTTTGGAGAAAAACTTCGAGCGTCTCCATATCCTGCCACTGGACCTGACACTGATATTCTTTCGGGCCATGACGAAGTTTCACGGACAACACTGCACCGTCTTCTGGTTGTTCATTAAACCAATTCAGTCCCGTTACGAGCAGCGAACGCTGGGCCCGCGCCGCCCGATGCGTAGCATGCGAAATAAACACCGTGTTGGTGACTACATCTTTCTCTACGACATACCAGGGACCGCCCGAGAGGCCGATACCCGCGCGCTGACCGATGGTGAAATACCAAAAACCGTCATGTTCACCCACGGTTTTACCAGTTTCTCCCTCAACGAGCGGACCTTTTTTCGTTCCGAGATGCTGACGGAGAAATTCATCAAATGGAATTTTCCCGAGAAAGCAAATCCCCTGACTATCCTTCCGCTTCGCATTGGGTAAGGCCAACTTTTCTGCCAGCACCCGGACTTCCGGCTTACTATAGAGGCCAATAGGAAACAATACTCGGGACAACTGTGACTGCGAAAGTTGAGAAAGAAAATATGTTTGATCCTTCACCAGATCCGGTGTTCGTTTCAGATAGGCTTCTCCGTTCCGTTCTTCAACTTGCGCATAGTGACCAGTCGCGATACTCGTATAACCATCCCCAATAGCGTCCCAAAACGCTCCAAACTTGATTCGGCTATTGCAAAGTATATCCGGATTCGGTGTCCGGCCGGCCTTCACTTCGTCAATCGTCGCGTTCACGACGCGCTCCCAGTATTCTTTCTGGAGTGGCACGATCTCCAGTGGTACCTCCAGCTGCTCAGTCACGGCCCGCACATAGCGGAGATCGTCTTCCCACGGGCAGTCACCGAGAAAAGCCAGCTCGTCCTCCAGCCAGATCTTGATATAAAACGCGGTCACATCAAAACCCGCCTCTTTCAAAAGTGCGAGTGCCACCGAGCTATCCACGCCGCCCGAAACCAGGACGGCGATCTTTGCTGCCTTTCCAACAGACATATTCACACTCTAGCAGATGTTGAAACTCTCATGGACGTCTACTCTATCGGGAATAAGAGCGATCGTCAATCGAGCGATTCAGAAACTCGACACCTTGAAAGCCCTGCTCATGATCCTCTGAGAAAACAAGTCTCTCGACAACAAGAAATACCTGGCTTTATCCGTGAAGTCTGATGAAATCGGAAGAATGCTCGGCGGATGGAAGAAGGGATTGGAAACAGAACTCCCACCGAAGAGGTGAGAGAAATTTTTGAGAGTGGCGAGAGAAAACCTGGTTGTCAGCATTCCACCGGTCGTTCTCGTCGAGCTGCCACACGTTCACGTTCCACTCACGGTCGTTGGAGTTCCAGTTCACGTTGACAGCAAACACTTTGTACTCCAAACCTTCTTTGCCACCGCTCCTTGAATACTCTCGGGGTTGAATCGTATCCCGGACCTTGAAGCCCGCCAGTTCAGAATACCAACTCTCTTCTTTTTTTGAGAACACATCTGCACTCTTGCGAAAAAAAGTTCCCTCCGCAACCCTCGCACAATGGATTCTCAGTATTCTGCACTCTCAGCCTTGACCGAAAGTTTTTTCCAGAACACCGACCTGATTGTATCAGAACAAAAAGGCGCCGGAAACTTTTTTCAAAGTGTCCAAGCGCCCAAGGATCCACAGGTCTGTTGACCGAAGGATCAAACTGTCTGAGAGTTGCGAGAGAAAACCTGGCGGTCAGCATCCCACCGGTCGTACACGTCGAGCTGCCACGCGTCCACAGACCACGCACGGCCGCGGGAGTACCAGGACACGGAGACAGCAAACACTTCACCGTTGACACCCAACATGTAGAAGATGTTGGCGTAGCCATTAGTGAGAAGGACCCCTTCTTCGCCGTTCTTCTGCTGGGTGATGAGTGTGGCGATGTGATACCACTCGGCGAGATGGTTCTCCGAAAGCTCCTTGCGGATCTTCGTGTCGTTGGCCGCCTGTTTCAGTCTGGAGACAGAGAAGTCCGCCTTCGGTGCCGAGTCGATCGGTCGGAGTGCCGGGAGCACACGGATCTTGAAGTCGTCAAGGATATAAAGACCGGGACAATCCTGAAAGAAGTCGTTCGGATCCATCCGCTCCGTCACCGCCGAAGCAGTAGCCGTCGCGATCAGCGCCAGGACGGCTTTGACAACCGGTTCTTCCTCGAAGGGATTCCTGTGCTGATTGAACAGCGCCAACTCATCGAGCGTGATTGCCCCCTTTTGGAGCTTGTGGGAAAGATCCGCAAACAGACCAGCCAGGCGTGCACCCGGCAAGTTCACGGCGTCAGCCATGTTTTTCTCCTTGAAAAGTACATTCCCTCATAACGCTTCGGGAAAAGAGCAGTTTTGAAACTTGTCGCTTGTCACAGTGACCGTTCAAAACGGCTCAGTGTAGCATGTTCTAACATTTCTGTCCAGAATCATTATCAAAAATTACAGAAAAGAGGCTCTCTGAAGCCTCTTTCTGCTCTGTCGAAATACTCCCCCTACTCTCCCTGCTGCTGCCGCGCGCCGTCGATAAGTGCCCGGACAGCACTCACATTGATGTCGGGCTTGCGGCGAATGGCTTTGAATTTTTTGGGCTCGACATGCTGTGCCTGAGAGAGTTTTAATGGGTTCTCTTGGGAAGCATAGACCCGATGTTCGGTCTTCCGCTGATGTGAGGGCTCAGCCACCTGCTGAGTCGCCGATGGTGAAGCAGAGCGCGGCGACTGTTGGATCTGATTGCGCTCCCGAGCCACCGCCCGCTGATAGTCACGCAAACAATCTTTGCAAAATGTCGGGCGTGAAGCGTCCGGCACAAAAGGAACCTCGATCTCCAGGCCACACGTCGCACAGACCGCTGGATACCGGACTCGCTCGGGCAGGGTAACCGGAGCCTCGACCTCCATCGTCTCAGTCACCTCGGGGGCAACATGCGGAGTTGCTTCTTGGGGTTCCAGCACGGGAGCGGTCGCTGGGGTTGCCACAGCCACTACCGGCGACGACACAGATGAAACAGTCCCACCCACTGGTGCCACTACCACTGGATCCACGGTTGAAAGTTTTATAGGCTGCGGAGTCAGGGGCTTCGCGGGTTTCGTTGTCGAGTCCGGTGCTCCATGTGTCTGCTTCAGAATACGCTCTGTCCCATGCCGTGGCATCCGTTCAGGTGACGCCGTCACCGATGGCACTGCAGCGGTTGTCTTGACTACACGCGACGGAGTCGGCGTCTTGGAGCCGGCCACAACGGGGGCACGGAGGGCCTGTTTCTCTTCCTCAGTCAGCATCCCCGTCCAACGTCGAATCTTCTCTTCCACTTCTGCTTGAGTCGAAGCGTAGCGCTCTCGGGATACAGCTATCACCTTGTCATTGATCCCCGGCGTCTCGATGAGGATCGGCGGCAATGTCGTTGCCGAAAAAGCATCCCCCGCAATCCCGTCAATCATCAGCTTCAAATATACCTGATACTTCGGCAAATTCACCATGTCATTCATCATGAAAACCGGCTCGAATTCCTTTTCGAGAAACTCGGCATCCATCGCACCCACACGAAATGAAATAATCGTCCCGGCATTACCGAAAATCGCATCCCGGATTTCTTCCTCAAACTGAGTGATGTATTGATTGGCAAGGATGAGCGACAGTCGGTACTTGCGCGCCTCAGAAAGGATATTGGTAAATGAAAGTGTCGCGAAATTCTGAAATTCATCAATATAGAGGTAAAAGTCTTCCCGTTCCGCTTCTGGCGTATCCACCCGACCCATCGCCGCAAGCTGAATCTTGGTAACCATCATCGCCCCCAAAAGCGCCGTTGAATCTTCTCCGATGTTCCCCTTCGCCAGATTCATGATGAGTATTTTCTTCTCATCCATGATTTGCCGGACATTGAACGCACTCGTCGGCTGACCAATGATATTCCGAATCAGACTATTGGAAGTAAATTGCCCGACCTTGTTTTGAATTGGAGAGATCACCTCCTGTAACACGCGTTCATTCCAACCCGCAAACTCGACCGTCCAAAATTGCCTCACGACCGGATCAGTCACCTTTTCCATGACCCGTTCACGATACGATTTATCGACGAGAATCCGCATGACTCCCAGAAGTGTCGCACCCGGGTATTCGAGCAGGGCGAGGATTGCATTCCGCAGGATATATTCCAAACGCGGTCCCCACGAATCAGCCCAAATCTTCTTGAACACACTCACCAGTCCGGACGCTACTACCGAGCGTTTATCCGCGTCAACTTGTTCGAGGACATTAAAAGCGATCGGGAAGGCCTGGTCAGCCGGATCAAAATAAATAACATCATTGATCCGTTCAGGCGGAATTGCTTTTATGAGTTTCAACGCAACATCGCCGTGCGGATCGATAAAACAGATCCCGTGACCCTGCTGAATATCCTGAATAGCCAGGTTTTCAAGCAAGTTTGTCTTCCCCATACCGGTCTTGCCGATGATGTACATGTGGCGCCGGCGATCGTCCGCCTTGATACCAAAGACCCGCTCCTGATTGCGGAAATTAGTCTTGGCAAAAACGGTGATGGGGTTGGTATCAAGAGGCTCGGACATACGATAGAGAGGCGGATGCGTTGATCTAAAAAGGGTTGAAAAGGTGGCTTTGCTCGCCAGGGAGAGTGCTCATCATTGTACCGGCAAATTGCCTGGTGCGCCACCTCGCTTGGTCATAACACGAGAAAGCGAGGGAGCCAACACTTGCATATCAGGTAGATGAAAAATCGTGGCCAGCTCTTCCGAAGAAAGCATAAATCGATTCTCCTGCGGATCCGTATCCCGAGTCACATAACGCCGGAAGAGTCGTCGCTGCCGGTACCGAAGACGCGGTTCCACCAAAATATAGCTCGCATACGTCTTGGTCAGATCATCTGGCACCATACTATTCATCGCGAGATCATTAAATTGCTTGATCGCACCGATGAACGCCGAAACACCAGTCGCCTTGGAAAAGTGTTCTTTCTTCCCAAGATAGATATGACGCATCTTGATTTTGAACATTGGCTTTCCAATATTGCTCTCCAAGGCCTTCAAGATGTCCTTCTGCCCAGGCGTCAGACGAAACTCCACCGGCTGCTCTTCGGCCTTCGCAGCAGCCTCAGCGCTCGTCCATTCGAGTTCCTTCCCAAGTAACCCCGCGAAAAGATTGCGAAAGATATCACCAAATTCATGCCAAAGACGCGAAAAAATTCCCGGTCGTTCCACTTCTTCGTGTCCGAGAAATTCCTCAATGGTGGATACTCCACTCTTGGCTCCCCAATCCTCCTTCACGGGCGTTGCGAGAAATTGCAACCACAGATGCTGTCCGGGACCGAGCTTCCCCATCGTTTCAATGAGTCCCGCCATCGGGTCAAGCATCTTGCCCGTAACCGATTCTTCAAAAAATTTGTAGGTTCGAATCGGATACAAGTCAGGCTTGAGGAGTTTAAACTCTGTCCCCCAGAGATCCCAGTCCTTGTTGGGAAGAGTGCGCGGTACCTGCTTCGTATAGTCCTCAGCCTCGACAATTTCGACGTCTGGATACTGGGCATAAAAGTGAGCCTCTACCAAATTGCGAAATGCCTTCTGAGTCCGAATAAACATATGTACTTTGCCCTCGACACTCACCAGTTCAAGCGCAAAGGTCACGGGAAACTCACCCACCAAGAACTCTTCATAGGTCGATGATGTCTTGATCACCCCAGCAAACCCGGAGTAAATAAGTTCCATTGGATGCGGACTCTTCTCAAGCAGTTTCGGGGCGACAATCTCTAAGAGCACCCACTCGATCTTGCTCCCGAAGTGGCTGTTGCGACTATCGACCCACAGCAACATGAAAACCGGATAGAAAACAAACGGGATAATATAGTACCAGACGCTCCCTGCGACAGAAGCTACCGTAGAAATGTTTTGAAAAAAATCAACCATGCCCAGATTCACTCATTACATAGTGAGAACATTGTCTCTTTACTGCAGTATAAAGAGTTTTCAGTCGGGAGCAAAATACCCCCAACCACCTTCACACAGTATACGACTG
>CAYLPD010000022.1:0-14656 GCA_964385515.1 uncultured Bdellovibrionales bacterium | reverse complement strand
TAGGTACCGCGACCAACCAAGACAAACCGTTCATCCTTGATAAGTTCATTATGGACCGTCTGAGGATGGGTTTTCTTCCCTGTTTTGTATAGACCGTGTTCATCAATCAGTCGCGCAATCTCACGGAAATGAAGTGGTTTCTTCATAACCTGAAGAATGAGATGGGCGCGCTCACGAGTGCCCCGCGGCCGAACAGTGCTCCAGTGCATGAGACCATATCGACCGAATGCATTCATTTCAATCTCCACCGAAGAATGCAGGAACGATTCAAAAATGTCTTTCGGGAGATCAATCGCATCGGATTGTTTCCGATAGTGCGTATATAAATCATCCAGCGACTGAACCTCACCCGATTTCTTGAGCAGATTCGTCACGCTGGCAATCACTGACTCCCAATCCTTCATCACAAAAGTATCCACGGTAACGACCGGCTTTCGCTTGACCGTTTCCTTTCCAATCTGAACACCGGGAAAAACCGGAAGCAACGCCTGGAGCGCTTTTTCTTCGGTGACCTTTCCCTTACCGAGCAGGCTCAATAATTTTTCAATCGTCAAAATACCACCACCGGATCGCACCGCCTGCTGAACACGTTCCACAAGCTGATGCTCGCCTGTCTGCGCCATCACTTCTTTGATTCGCTTCATAATGACATCGACAATCTGGCGTACCCGCTCACGCGTGATACCATGTGACTGCCCGATTTCCTCGAGTGTCTTCGCGCGACCATCCACCACGCCATAGCGCTCACGAGTGATCACCCCGGATCGCTCTGGGAACGACGACAAGAGCGTCCCCAAAAGCTCCTCGGCTGTGCGAGCATTCATCAACCGGACAGAATCAATAGTTTTCCTTCTCTCAGCCATATTAAGACTTCTCAAACTTCAGAAATTACAATACTTACGAACGACTCATATTAACGCACATTAACATATTTTGTCAAGAGCGGCCTCGTACAGCTCCTTTTTTCAACTTTTATGGGAAGCGGGATGCATGTTTGCAGCTGACAAATATGTCTTGTATAATTTAAAACAAGAAAACGTGGAGAAAAGTTTTCTCAAAACAAATAGAGAACCAAAGAAGTATGTCTGACGTATCCACCGAACCAAATACCCAGTCCGCCCCCGATAACAGCAACAAGATCCAGGCTCTCCGGGATATGATTTTGAACGCTGAACGGACGATTCAAGGTGCCAAGGCCATGTTGCTTCAGATTGAAGGGAAGAAGAAAACCGGTCGACCGAAAAAGTCAGAAGATGATACTCTCGGCACAGTTATTGAGGGTACTTTCGATGGACAAATCATGCTCGGAACCGACGGCAAGCAATATCCCGTTCCAGCCAACTATGCGTCCAAGTCCAAGTTGGTGGAAGGCGATCTACTCAAGCTCACCATCACTCCGGACGGATCGTTCATCTACAAACAGATTGGACCCATCGACCGGCGACACGCAATTGGCATCGTGAGCCAAGATGAAAACGGAAACTACCACATCGTCGTCGAAGGTGAGCCGTTTCGCGTTCTCCTGGCTTCGATTACTTATTTCCGAGCCGAACCAGGTGACGAAGTGGCCGTTACGATGCCGCGGGATCTCTCAGCCTCGTGGGTGGCCATCGAAAATATTCTCCAAAAAGGTGCTTTTGGAACCACTGCGCCATATATCAAACCCGCCAGTGAGCGACACTTGAATGCTGATTGGAAGAAAGAACTGGCCGAGGAACAGCCTGCTCAAACAACAACGATGAACCAGTCCGCATCCACCGAAACACCCACCCCTACCCCCGCCACTCTCTCTCCACTCGACGCCTGGGTAAAAGATATGGAAACCATTGAGAAAGAAATTGCTGCTGGTCGGTAGACTCAAGTGAAGATCTAATCCCGCCGATAATCAAAAGTTATGGACAATACCGTTCCCGCTGAGTCGATGTTTTCAAATTGGCCGAAAGACCGCATTGTGCGACTCATAAAACAGTTTTCAAAATTTGTGATCGTCGGCGGAATCAATACCGGCATAGATTTCTTTGTCTTGTATGTGCTCGTGAAAGTCACCGGCGTCACCAGTGGCATTGAACTCTTCATCCTCAATGCCCTTTCGTTTTCAGTGGCCGTCGTCAATAGTTATTTCATGAACAAATATTGGACATTTGAAGATAAATCCAAGACCGAACAGGAGCCATTCAAGTTCTCACAATTCTTCATCATCAGCGTCATCGGTATTGGCATCAATGGCGGCATCCTCACCCTTATTACCGGGAATGTCTCTCCTTTATTCGGTCTCAGCAAAGAGCTGTGGGTACTCGCAGCCAAACTCGCAGCCACCGGATTTTCCCTGATCTGGAATTTCGTCGGATATAAAATCTTTGTGTTCAGAAAATAGCACCACCTCTCCTTGGTCTCACTCGTCCCCGCCCAGATGGCGGGGTTTTATTTCATGTCCAAGAAAGGTATAATGAGAGTCGCTGTCGTCACTCAATAGAATTATGTCTGAGACCTTTTATCGTAAGTACCGCCCACTCAGGTTTCAAAATGTCATCGGTCAGGATATCGCTGTCCGAGTCTTGACCCAGAGTCTGGTCACCAACAAGCTCACGCATGCCTACCTCTTCACCGGCCCACGCGGCACCGGCAAGACGACGCTGGCACGAATCTTTGCCAGGGCACTCAATTGTTCAGACCGGAAGGGTTTCGAACCCTGTGGACTCTGCGCTCATTGTCAGGCCATGACAGAGGGCCAATCACTCGATATTATCGAAATCGATGCCGCATCGCACACGGGAGTAGACAATATCCGTGAACTCCGCGAAACGGTCACGAGTGCACCAGTACTTGGCAGCTACAAAGTATACATCATTGATGAGGCCCACATGCTTTCCATCGGAGCGTGGAACGCACTCCTCAAAACCATTGAGGAGCCTCCGGCCCATGTTGTGTTCATCCTCGCCACGACCAATGCCGCCAAGGTCCCCGAAACCATTCTCTCCCGTACCCTCCGACTTGATCTGCGCCGTTTTTCAGTGGAAAGTATCGTGCAAAAACTTGAACAGATTGCTCAAGCTGAAAAATTGAACATCGACAAGGAAGCCCTCATATTGATTGCTCGCACCGCCCAAGGAGGAATGCGTGATGCCGAAATACTTTTCACACAAATCGCGACACTCGAAGAGTCACCTATTCATGTCGATCGTGTGGCCCTACTGCTCGGTACGACGACACTCGCCGGGAGTCATGCTATCTTCGCCGCGATTGCTGATCGAGATGTGACCCGAGCATTTGCCATCGTGACTGAATTGAAGAATGCTGGCGCTCAGCTCACCGGATTCAGCCTCTCGCTCCTCGAGTATTGTCGCAAACTGCTCTTCGCTTCGGTCGATCAGACCGCTGCCGAAAAACTCATCGATGATTTCACAAACGAAGAAAAAACCAAACTCTTTACCCTTGCCGCATCGCTCGGTTCGACTCGAATCGTCGAATGTCTCGAACACTTCCAAGAAGCTGACCGGCTCATGAAAGCCTCACCCCTACCTGAACTTCCGATCGAAATTGCTCTCGTCAAACTTATCCATCAACCGCAGAGAGAAACACCATCACCCTCGGCTGCGACAGCGAGTCCAGTCCTACCTCAGAAGGCGCCGAAAGCAACACCCGCTGCCTCGACCACGCCCCCTGATCGAGCCAACATCCAGCCATCAGTGACTCCGCCAAGTGACCAGTCTGTATCTGTCAAAAACGATACACCGGTCGATCTCAATCTCGCGCTCCGCCAATGGTCAGCGGTGAAAACCCACTCCCTTCGTTTAAACGCTTCACTCGGTGTCGCTCTCTCGAACGCAGCGCTCAGCATCCAGGGTGAGACCCTCAAACTTCAGGTCAAATACCCGTTCCACAAAGAGCGACTCGAACAAAAAATGAATCGATTGACACTCGATCAAGCCTTTGTTACGATCCTAGGGTTTCGCCCACCCTGGAATATCGTTGCAGAAGAAGAAGCTGCTAGTGATCCACGTCGCGAGACACATGAACGCTCACCAATAATCGACGAGGCACTCGCCACGCTCGGTGGTCAGCTCATCCAGGAAAGTTCCTAGCGTTTAGTTGTTAGGGTTTAATTGAACAAGAAAGCATTGTTCACACTTTCTAAAACCTATCCCCTGACCACTAGTAACTGAATCTATTGGGGAGTAGCCAAGCGGTAAGGCAGGGGCCTTTGAAGCCTCCATGCGATGGTTCGATCCCATCCTCCCCAGCATTTGTAAAAAGTCACCATTTTTAGGTGATTTTTTTAGTAGTTCACACTTAAAAAGTATGATGAGGGAGGCTCTTACAACATTGACACATCTGATGTACATCTATACAATAGACGGAATTACACTCTCAGTACACTTAACAACCAAACTCAAAGGAGGTGCGTCATGTCAACTTCGTTTCGCCACTCTGACATCCTGTTCCACATCCGGAGAATCATTCGAACTATCATCGGATTACCGATGAATATTATCAACCTCCCCGCCTTTCTCAGGGAGCGCAACAGGCAATGCCAGGAATTTTCGGTTGGGGACTCAGTCTGTTACAGAAAATTGTCCGATGAAGAACACCGCACTATCATCACGGTCGCTCCGGTCGCTCAAGAACTGTTTCATGCACATGCCCTTGGCGAAGTCAGACCCGATGGTAGTCGCATCTTGAAACCACCGACTTGGACGCCTGGCAGCGCTGAGTATTCGTTCTTCGAAGCGCACGAACCGTGGAAGATTGTTGCCATTCAGCAATTCAAGCTGCCACTCCGGTTCTATTTCATGGGTCATACATTCACACACCCGTGTGCACTTACCCTCAAGAACGACCGCGTCCCCCTCGGAGAACGGATCATCGAGTTCGTCCCCGGAGACCTTGTGATCAAAGCCTGAGATACTCTGCCACCCGATTGGAACATCCAATGGGTGGCACTTTGTTTTATACAGAAAACTGCTCATAAGACTCGTGCTTTGTTTGTCGGCCTCAGACTACGCCAAGCCAAGAAGCCTGAAGCTGGGTCGTAAGTCGTCACTCCATTTTCCCTCCCGAGCGGAAAAGACGAAGATTCTGGAACATGGTCATTTGCTCAACAACAGCCCTCTCCGCGACCTAGCTGATGATCCCACAGATTATGGATGATGATCTGAATAGTCATCACCAAACCGAACGATCAGAAAATGGCACTGAAAACATGATATAATATCGGAGAAAATGAAAATCTAAAAACAAAGTCCTATGATTGGGGTTTTGGTATTGTTAGCAATCATCATCTTGATCCAACTTGTTTCAATGAACAGGCGCCTGAGTATCGTCGAATCTCGTTTAGGAATTGAATCAGCCCCCACGCCTCCCGCACACCACACTGAAGCCCTGATCCCTACTACAGTCAATACAACAAATCAAAAAACGTCGATCACGGACAGTCCCGGCCAATCCTCGGATGCAAATCTTTCTTCAACCACATCATCCTTTCTCTCCCTCTCCCGCGGCATCACATGGTTCCGGCATGATACCCTGCTAAAAATTGGCGCATTCTTCCTCCTGCTCGGATTCGGTTGGCTCGTCACCTACGCCTTCCTCAATAATTGGATCGATGAGATCGGACGTATCACGCTCGGACTCCTCGCGGGTGTTGGACTCGTGGGTTTCGGTTTCTTCCGGATCAGGAAATTTCCCGATCAGGGCAGCGTCTTCCTCGGACTTGGAGCAGCTATCCTACTTCTCTCAACATATGCCGCGCGTTACCAATACGATCTCCTCACTCCTTTCATCGCCCTCGCCTTCGTCTACCTTGTGTCGGTTTTTGTCTCCTTTACCAGCTACCATTTCCGACTGCGCTCACTCGCTTTTCTCGGACTCGTCATCGGGTCGCTTTCCCCACTACTCACCAATGGTCGCGACGATCATGTCGGGCTTTTTGCATACCTCTTGGTTATTACCGTTGGCACACTCTGGCTCTCAATGGCAACCGCTTGGAGAGAACTGACCACAGCCGCCCTCATCGTCGTCATGTTCTATAGCCTCCCTTTCCTCCTTTCTCAGCCATGGGATATGGAATCCTTGACTATCTTTTCCTTCATTTTCGCCGCTATCTTTTTCATCACCAATATCTTGAACATCCTGCGATCAGAAAACTCAGACGGCAAAGCTGAGATGATTACTGCCTTCATCAATGCTACCTTGTTGCTCCTTTGGATTCGACGCGGTGTCAGTCCAGAATGGCAAAGCCTAGTTATCGCCACCTGGATGATTGTCTTCTCCGGAGGTTCATTCATCGTCTCTCGATACTCAGAGCGCTACAACACCTTCCTCGTGTATGCCGGCATTAGCATCGCCTACTTGGCCACAGCGACTGCCGTCGAGCTTGACGGTACCATCCTGACGATTGCCTTCACAGCCGAGGCACTCGCGATCTCGCTCATTGCATACCACCTCACTCACCGCCAATCACTCAGTGAAGCACTCTCCCTCCTTCTCTTCGTCCCGATCCTACTTTCACTCCAAAGTATCGGTGATGATGCCTGGTATAATCGAATTCCCTGGAATCATTTCAGTGCCCTGTTATTCCTCGCCCTCTCGCTCGGGGGACTCGGTTACCGTTTCCTCATGCTCACCCCTGATTCGACAGACAGGATTTCACTTGGAAGATTTTGGCTCTACGGCGGGACCGTCTACCTGTACACACTCCTTTGGCTTTCATTCCACGCACTCTTGTCCCATGATACCGCCACGATGGTTTCACTTATCACATACACTCTGATCGGGCTCGCTGCCTTCATCATCGGTAAACGCGATAGTCGTCAGAACGTGAAAATCTACGGCATCGCACTCCTTGGCTTTGTCATCTTCCACCTGCTTATGATCGATGTCTGGAGCATGGACCTGGTAGGACGCATCGTGACGTTCTTCATCGTCGGCATACTCCTCATGAGCACCACTTTCATCAAGCCTAAACAACTCAAAACGTCGCTACCATAGACTGCATTCCTATGACTCATTTTTTTCCATCCTTCATCATCTGCCTTCTGTATTCGATCGGACTTCTGTCTCTTCCAAGCGTACACGCTCAAACCCCAATGACAGCCTTTCCAGAAGCCGCTGTGCCGCCCGACATCGCCGGGATCACCAAGGCTTTTCAACAATATACTGATCTCAGCCCTCAGATCGAAGTACCTACCATAATCGAGTTGTCCGTAAAACCAGGTGCTGATTCGGCGCCGACCTCGTTCTTCGTTATTGACCGCAGCACGGAGATTCCTATCGCCAGTTTAGTGAAAACTGAAAGCGTTCAGAAGACATCCGTCATCACTACGTCTACTCCCGGGGCCGAGAAGCTCATTGACAGGAACGACAGCACGGGCTACGAATTCTATTTCACTGGCACTCAATCCCGTGCCACGGTCACCTTCAACACTCCAGAGGCCAAACGTTATTCTGGGATTGTCATTCGCCCAGAAGCTAACAGTGCGCTGCCAACACACGTCGAAGTTCTCACCACCCTCGCCAGCGGAGAACAAAAATATGTCATCGCGGACACTCCCGTTACCGGAACACGATTCCCGTTTCCAGAGCAGGCCGGCGTAGTATGGAATGTCACGTTCACCTATACACAGCCCATCCGAATCAGCGAACTCGTCTTTCAAGAATCACAACCCGCATATGACAATCTTACACTGGTCCGTTTCCTCGCTCAGCCGGGTCAACAATACCGGATCTACAGTCAACCAGATTACGCCGTCTCGCTCCCCTATCTTCCCACGAGTCACCTCTCATTCAGCCAAGACGTAAGACAACGCATCGAGGCACCTGTATTCGTCGATAATCCTCTCTACATGCCCAGCGATCAGGACAAGGATGGATTCATCGATCACCAGGATAACTGTCCACAAGTCGCTAATCCAAACCAAGAAGATCGAGACGGTAATAGAATTGGCGACCAGTGTGAGGATTTCGATCGAGACGGACTATCAAACGCTATTGATAATTGTCCTGATTTCCCCAATGCTGATCAACAAGATACCGATGGCGACAGCATTGGTGATCCATGCGACACCTATGAGAATCGGGTCACCGAACGTAATCCTTGGCTACCCTGGGCCGGCATCGGCATTGCTACGTTTGTGCTCATCATGCTCTACGCCGTGATGATCAGAGAGAAACAACGATCCCGCAAGAGCATAGAGTCTGACTCGACACCCGATCTATCGGTTGATGAGAAACTTTCTGAACCAGAGAACACTCCCGAGACAGAGACGCACACGCTCTCACCGCCAACACCCGACGAACCGAACCACTCATGAATCAGCGCCAAATGACTGTTATTTTTGATCTCGACGGAACACTCGTCGATATTGAGCCGATTTTCCTCCAGATCTACAATACTCTGGCCGCACAGTTTGGGTTCGCACCGATCCAGCCCGAGGAACTCCCCGCTCTCCGGAAACTTCATCTGAAACAGGTGATGGTGCGACGTCTCGGTTGGCGTATTTTGTTCCTCCCAAAGATCCTGAAACAAGGCCAGGCAGCGTATCGGCAGCTCGTTCCCCAAGTCACCCTGTTTCCCGGTATCCAAGAGACCCTCTCGCATCTCCGAACGCTCGGCTATCGGGTGGGTATTATCTCCACGAGTGAGCGCGCCACCGTCCTCGCACTCATTGAAAAATTTGGTCTCGATATCGACTTCGTCTACCAAAGTTCACTCTTTGGAAAAGCTGCCGTCCTTCAAACATGTGCCAAAAGAGAGTCTTTCCGACTCTCAGACGCCATATACATTGGCGATGAAATACGCGACATCGACGCCTGTCGGAAGGCTGACCTTGCAATTATTGCGGTCACCTGGGGATTAAACAATCGCACTACCCTGATCGCCACCAAAGTCCCGACCGCTGATACGCCAGCTGAACTCGAAGCGAAAATTCGAGAACTTCTCCCCATTACCAACTCTTCCCATCGATTGGTTTCAGCGTAAGCTTTGAGATATCAACATCGACGAGTGTCCGAACATTGATAGCTACTGTCTCCGCACCAGTAGCCGGGTCCTTTCCTTTCACAAACGGCTGAACACCACACACCCGACAAAAGAGATGTTGCAATGTCTTCTTGTTGAAACGATACTCGGTAAGTTCTGTCTCACCTGAAAGAAGTCGGAATTGATTTGCTGGGACAAATGCCAAGAGGAGCCCCTTCATACTGCAATGAGAGCAGTTACAGTCCAAAACGGTGGTGAGATCAGTCTCAACCTCAAAGGCTATCACTCCACAGTGGCACTTTCCCTGGTATGTATTCATAGCGTTTTCAATTGTAGCACTCTCAGGATAGCATACTCCTCGTGTGGCAGGGGCTTGCTTTTTCCCAAGAAAGCTGTTATCATTGGCCTATAGAAGTTGAGGAATATAGTCGAGTTTCCCGCTTTCTAGACTAATTTGAACATAGAGCAGCACCATTATGACTGGTACTATCAAGACGCTCACGGATCGTGGATTCGGTTTCATCGCTCGCGAAGGCGAAGTGAAGGACCTGTTCTTCCACTCCAAGGAGCTCTCCGGTGTGACGTTCGATGAACTCAAGGTTGGCGATGTCGTCAGCTTCGAAGTCGTTGACGGTGAGAAGGGCCCGGCCGCGGTCAATGTGACCCGCGCCTAAGGCGTCCACACAATAAAAACGACCCCTAGGGAAACCCGCGGGCCGTTTTTATTTTCCTCACTCAATACCTAAATAGACAAAAACTACGGCACCAATCCTTTCGGACCGATGCCGTTAAACTGCTCCCAGTAGGGTCTATCTCTTCGGGATTACGACAAGAAAGCGTGTTTGCTCACGAATAACGTACACCCCACCCATCAACCAGCTGATCGTGAGATCACACGAAGAAGAGCCACAACCAATCAACAGGTGGGCTGGCAGGAGAATCCGTGACGGCGGATCAGCACCAGGTCCTGTTTCCGCCTCATCGCCAGCCAGCGCCCGACTGAAACATATCCGCATGCCAGTGGGGGTATTGCGTGGAAAATAAACAATGTTATTTTGCTCCATGGAACTCCCTCCTCGTTGGGATTGGATGGATGGCAATAGTGTAACGCATTTGTAAAAAAATGAAAGCCTCGAGACTCAGCATTGCGAAGTCTATTCCTCCAGGGAGAAAAACCAAACACACCCCGCTTCAAAACACAGCAGGTTTATACACGAGACGCGGACTGACGACGGTCCCGCCAATATTCGAATACTCCCGGCAACACCGACAAGACAATAATCAAGAGTACGATCGGCAAGAGATAACGATCAATATCAGTAATTAATCCGCCCAAATAGTACGCCAGAGTCGTCAGGCCGACTGACCAGAGCAGCGCTCCAACAAAATTGAAAAACGCAAATGTCCCATAATGCATCCGCGCCACTCCTGCAACAATCGGCGCAAAGGTCCGGACAATCGGAACAAACCGAGCTAATACTATGGTCTTGCCACCATAACGTTCATAGAATGCTTGAGCTTTCAAAATATGCGACTTGCGAAAAAAAAGTGAGTCTTCTCGTGAGAAGATCTTCGGCCCAACAAGTGCCCCAAACCAATACCCAACCATATTACCGGTAAACGCCGCCACAAATAAGATTACCAAGAGCAGCGGGAGTGAGAAAAATCCCTGAGCCGCCAACACTCCAGCCACAAAAAGTAGACTGTCACCTGGGAAAAAAAACCCGAGAAAGAGTCCTGTCTCTGCAAAAACAATTGCGAAGAGTCCGACATATCCCACTGTCTTAATCGCCTCTACCATGTCGACTCCAAAGAATTCCATAACCGCATTGATCAAAGATAATTAAAAACTATAAACCCAAATAGGCTTCATTCCTAAGCTCATTATAGAGCATATTTGCCACTTTGCGCGGCAGCATTGCATTCTCCAACAATTCACCCAACATCCGTTCTTCAGTCTTGAAGAGCGCATATCGACCAAAGGACTCGTTCAAGTAGGTCAGCTCAGTCCCAATCTTTGCAGCAACGCCGTTACGTTTCTGCTCAGCATCAGCCCGAAGTCCTTCATAGAGGGTGATCACTGACTGGATTGAGACATCATCACCGTAAAGCCCAGGGAAACGCCCTGAGATCAGCCTGAGACGCCGAAGCACCTTGGCCAGTACGACTTCCTGAGCGCGATAGTAACGATATTCCTCAAGCAGCTCCTGCTTCGGAGTCCTCGGATAAAACCTCTTCCGGAACCACAGGATGAGTGTCTCGAACCAGTCCTGCCGGAAACGTTCCGCATGACCGAGTACCTGTTCCCTCCCTGCTTCAACCCGATCAGTCTGGATAGCAATCTTATTCAGGATTTCCTTGTATTCCGATTCTGAAATCTCCTGATAGACATACAATTCCCTCAGGAAGCGTTTCTCCATTCCGAGCGCATACATCTGAAGTGAACGGGCCATATCAGCCGGCGTGGCATCAAAGAGCAATTTGCAAGAAGCCGCTGATCGCTCATAGCGTTCCGTATACTCACGTTTCAGACGTTCAAATATCTCGGCTTTCACGTAGCCTTTGCTATGAAAGTCTTCGAGTTTTGCAAGCGCTTCCTGATAAACCAAAGCTGAACACTCATGATATTCCACCGTTTCAAGCGGTGTCAGATCCGAGAGCTTCATTTTCTTGATCATCGCTCCGATTGAGGTCGCCTTGATACAGAGTGTGAAGTAAATACAGCCGATCGTAATCGCTGCGATAAATTCTTTCACAGTAAAAGCATACGGCCAACCTGGGAGAGTGAATGTGTCCGGGATGAGTAAGACCATCGTGACTGCGAGCGCGCCGCGCAGACTCCCCCACGCGAGGAGATGCTGCCAGGACATCGGAATCGGCTTTTCCTTCTTCAGCCCATTAACCGCTGCAACTACCGGATAGATGGAAAGCGCACGTCCAACCATCACCACAATAACCGTAATAAACATCGGGATGATGAATTGGTTGAAGTGGATCGGGAGATCGGCGAACAGGAGTCCCATCAAAATAAACACCAGTGAGTTAGCTACGAATGCAAAATACCCCCAAAATTTCTCCATGTATTCCTCAACGCGCGGTGAGATCTTGTAACGGCCGTAATTGCCGATTACCATCGAGGCCATTACCGTTGCAATGATCGACGAAAATTTGATCTCCTGTCCAAAGAGGACAAGATGATGCGATATGAGTTCGGAAAGAATGAAGGTGAGATGTGCCACGAGCATGGTCAACGTAATCTCAATATGCTCATTATCCTTCACTTTGCCGATAAGTTTGGAAAAGATGAAACCCATGAAGAGACCAAAGGCCACACCACCCAAGACCATCGTCATGAACATAAAGAGACCCTTGATAACGCTGTCAAACCCCGTAAAACCAGCGATCGCAACCTCAAGCACAATAAGAAAAAGTGCCAGTGAGGTCCCATCATTGAAAAGGCTCTCTCCCTCAAAAATGAGCGAGAGTCGACGCGGTACGCCAAACTCCTTGAAAAGCGCCAGTACGGCTACTGGATCAGTTGCTGAGATAAGCGCGCCGAAAATGAGGGTCGCCATAAATGGTACCGGAAAACCAATGAGTGTAAGTCCCCAGAAGAGTGCGAGAGCAATGAAAAAGGCCGATACAATAAGACTCACCACTGAAAGCCAAGAGATCGAACGGACATTCTCAGCCATCTCTCGCATATTCATGTTGTAGGCCGATTCGAAAATGAGCACCGGCAGAAAGACAAAGAAAAGAAGCTCCGGTGTCAGTTCAAAGCTCTTGATAAAATGAAAAAATTCAAAATGCGTCAGCGGCACCAGGATTGATCCAACAATGACCAGCAGCACCGTATACGGCAATTTCAACCGGCCGGCGACAAAATACGTGCCGATGCAGATCAGCATAAGCACCGCAACTGCGAGAACAACTTCAAGCGACATATGTTTTGAGGCTCATTTTCACCAAAAAAAGAGGCTCTTGCGAGCCAAATTGAGTACTTTGCCATCCTACTCTTCTCTCATTTTTTGTCAAAAAAAAGCCCCGTACAGGGCCTTTTTCAGCATCTTTGGAAACAACGATTATTTGAGAGTCACGGTCGCACCAGCTTCCTCGAGCTTCTTCTTCATCGCTTCGGCATCGGCCTTGGAAACTTTCTCCTTGATCACCTTCGGAGCGGCGTCGACGAGGTCCTTGGCTTCCTTGAGCCCCAAACCCGTCACTTCACGAACCGCCTTAATAACATTGATCTTTTGCTGACCGGCAGCAGTCAGTTCAACATCGAAATCGGTCTTTTCTTCCACTTCTTCCGCAGCAGCTGCAGGAGCAGCACCCATCATCATCGGAGCCGCCGCTGAAACACCAAACTTGTCTTCGAGAACACTCACGAGTTCAGACAAATCGAGAACACTCATTTTTTCAATTTCGCTGACGAGCTTTTCGAACTTCGCTGGCACCACGACGTCTTTCTTCTCTTCTGACATATGCGTAATAATTACGTTATTACAAATTGATTAGACACCTTTGCTATCGCGCACCGCACCGAGCACTCGGACCAAACCGGTAAGATTGCCCGAGAGAGTTCGGACGAAACCACTGATTGGCGCCTGGAGCGTCCCGACGAGCTTCGCTCGAAGTTCATCCTTGGACGGCAATTTGGCGAGTGCCTTCACAGCTTCAACTGAAAGTGATTCGGAACCCAGTGATCCACCGACAATGGAGAGAGTCGACTCCTTGTTCGCTTTGATAAAATCTGCGATTGTCTTGGCAGCTGCCACTTCGTCACCCGAATACGCAACACCCACCTGACCGTCGAGGCGACGCGCATCGACTTGCACACCGGCCTCATCAAGCGCGCGGTTCAAGAGAGTCTTCTTCAATACCTGCCAACTTGATCCGGTCTCACGAAGGTTCTGACGAAGGGTGGTAATGTCCTTCACGGAAACACCCTTGAAATTGGCAAAGACCAGCGCCTTGGAACTCTTCACTTTGGCCGCAACCTCAGCAATTAACTCGGTTTTCTGTGATTTATTCTGCATAGGGTATTTTTTCTACAAAAGAAACAAAAAATCTCCTCTTCCAGGAGACCGAAACACTGACAAAGCTGAGAGCTTTTCGTTGTTCCTGCTAAAGATTCATGAGTCTTGTGACTTCACTTTAGGTCTCTGGACTGGCCCGCCAAGGCTCGTGAGAGCGGAGGCAGAGTGTATTGAGTTGTAACACCATCCTATCCGAAAGATTGAGCCGTGTCAACCCGAATTACTCAGCTTTCGGAGTTTCCGCTGGCACTGGCTCGGCCGGAGCTGCTTCAACAGCCGGGGTGGCCTCCTCAGTCTTCGGAGTCTCTTCTTCCTTCTTCACCGGACGAGGCATCTTCTTTGGGATGACCTTCCCCTCGATAGCCCCTTCTTTCACCAGCATATTGTGAACCCGATCAGACGGCTGAGCGCCCTGGCCGATCCAATACAGGATACGATCCTTCTTGAGGATGGTCACCTTGGAGTGCGGGTTGTGGCTACCGAGCATCTCGATATGGCGATGACCCGGGGCCTTGGTCTTCTCTTGGAGAACGACCCGGAACTGGGCCTGGTTGCGCTTACCGAAACGATTGAGGCGAATGACGAGCATAATTTCCTAATAAAGCGTAAAGCGATATACGAAGGCCATTCTAGCCTGATT
>CAYLPD010000021.1:4647-22052 GCA_964385515.1 uncultured Bdellovibrionales bacterium | reverse complement strand
AAAGAGATAAATACATTCCTAATAAAACAGTGGCTACAGCCTCAACTATAAACTTTTCTTTTAAACAAGAAGGTGAAGAGCCTATATACTTTTGTCATTTAGGACTAAATAAATATAGGGAGCTTTTTTTTAGTATACTCTGGGATAAATCTTTCAGACCGACAACTTTCAACGATGGTCTCAACGGAACAGAGACAAGTATTTCAAATATTGATCACTTCTCTTTTCATAAGGATGGGAGTGTTCACATAAGGGCGTACGATGAATCGGGTAAAAAAAATTATATTCCCCACATAAAGCTGAAAGGACCGGTTGATAAGATTCCCAAAGATCAATTTGCCTGTTTATTTATACTTTCTATCTATGATGTGACTCTTTTTAAGGGTTTAATTGGTAAAGATTCTGAGCTTCTTTTTAAAGATCATTCAAATATTAGTTTTGAAGTCAACACTGGAACTGAAAAGAGTTTTAGCATTGCATTCTTCTTGGTTGGAAGTGATGTTAATTATAAAACACTTACAGAAACACATTACCCAAATATTTTTTTAGAAAAAAAGGGTAGTCAAAAATTTATTTACAATGTTTTTGGCGATGAAGATGCAGTAACTATAGTAAACGATGTTTTAATGGAAGTTAGAGACCTTGGGATTTTAATAGCAGTTTCTGAAAAAGTTATACCTAAGCCAAGTTCTAAAAATATCGTTAGCGAGCATCATTTGAGAACGGCAAAAAGAATTGAAATTCCATTTGGATTCAATTTAGTTTCATCTAATGAAAAAATAAATTCGCTTTTGCGATTATAAAACGATATGGTTCGTACCCACTTTATTCAAAGTTAAAACCTCTGAGCTCTGCAAGAAAGTTATCGGAAAGCTGTTGCCGATACATTCACTAACAATCTTCTCCCACTCCGAGGAAGAGTTTGAATTCTTAAAGGAGATACTTGGCACAATGGGCGCCCCGTATAACGAAAATAACGGCCCGCGTGTCGCGCTTCATGAGCCTATCATTGTCGATAGCAACACCATCACGCATCTCCGTATTCGGAAACCTGATTTGGAACGTCCCCAGGTTGGCTGTAATGATTTTGATGTTGAAAATTACGAAGCATTCAAAACAGAATACCTCTCAAAATTTCCAGAATACCTCTTTCTTATCAAGCGACCAGAGTACGAAATGATTGAGTTTCGTCATCCGGATTATGACGTGCTTGCCTACGTTGTTTCGAAATAGTTCATTCTTCGATCTGCACCTATTCACCTTCTTATTTCAGACTATAGGTGCGATAATTCGTAATTTTCCCGGTTTCAGGAAATGCGGTAGAATGAAATGCAATCCTTTATTTTCTTAATATGAAGAAGAACACATCTCTCGCGCTTGTGCTTTCGCTCCTCACCACCCTCGGCTGGATTGGTTATGCGCCGTCTGCAGCAGCAACTACGACGACCACCTGTGAGCCGACCATGACCGTGAGCCAAACCAAGGAAACGTCGGTGAAACTGAAAATCACCTGTGACGGCTTTGCAAAGGCCAAGGTAACCATGAAAGTACTCGTTACCAATACCGACGATGATTCCGATTCGACCAAGACGGTAAAGGCGACGCTTGGCAAGACCGGTTCCGTCACGATCAAGATGAACGGCCTCGAATCTGCCACTGCCTACGGTTTCAAGGTGAAAGTGAAGAAAACAGCCGCGAGCAAATACTCGGCCTACTCAACGAGTGTTACTACCACTACCAAGGGCGCCGATTATGATATCGCGATCGACAAGATCAACGGCATCACCGAAGACTCAGTCAAACTCAATATCCAGAGTGATGATCTCAAGAATAAGAAAGTCAATGTCCTTGTCGCCTACAAGAAAAAAACGGATTGGAGCACCAGGTCCTTCACGCTGACGCTCGATAGTGATGGCGAGGGATCGTTCACCCTCGACGGCCTGAAGTCGGAGACTAAATACAGCTTCAAGGTCAAAATCCGGAAAGATGGCGAGACAAGCTATTCTGACTACACTGAAATCAAAGACGCCACCACCGACGGGAACTAAGCCTCTATGACGCGCACCCCGCTTCGGTTCTTCGCAATTTTTGGTGGACTCGCGTTCTTGATTGCAATGGGTTATTGGCTCATGAATCGAGACATCAAAGAGGCACCGATCTTTGTCCCTGAAATAGAGAGATCAGCAGTCCCCGCCCCTGAACCAAGGACCGCCGTCACTACTCCGACACCCCAGTCTGTAACGACCACTCCTACTGAGACAATGCCTACGGTGACTACGGATGACACTGAAGACGCGCCGAAGCCTGTCAGTGCCAGTCGTCAGAAATTTGAGAGCGAGGATGAGACGGACGACACCGATGACTCCGTCACGATCGAAGTCGAACCCGAGGAAGAGTAGGTTTTCGATTTAGGCAACAGCAACAGAAAAGCTCTTGCGAATCGCTTCGTGGTCGAGGTTCTGGCCAATGATGACGATAGTTGTTTCGTGTTTTTCATCTACTTCCCATTCGCGGTCTGGGATAACCGTATAGAGCGTGTGGACGCCCTGCAGGACAGCCCGCTTTCCCCGGTATTCATCGGAATAAATAATACCCTTGTAGCGCAAGAGATCGGGTCCAAGGGTATTCTGGAGCTCACCGATCCACTCATAGAGTCGGTCAATGGCAATCGGCTTTTCCATTCGGAGCACCAGACTCGAGATACCATGCGTATGGCTCGCATGATCGTGATCATCATGGTCAAGATCATGCATCACTTCGGATGGTGCAAAGAATCGCCGTTCGCGGAAGAGCTCACTATTCTCCACCACCCCGTTTTTGACAGGGATGATCGGCGCGGCTGCATTGATGCTGTAGATCTTGGCCTCGATGTCCGCTATTCGTTCCGTTCGGTCTCCATCTGGAATGAGGTCAGACTTGGAGAGGACAATGAGATCAGCGAGCGCGATCTGTTCGGCGGCGACGGGCAAATAGCTCAGTTGCTTTTCAACATGGATGACATCAACAACCGTCACAATCGCCGATATTTCATAGGCGGCCATGAGCACTTCGTCCATCATAAAGGTTTGAACGAGTGGGATGGGATCAGCAAGTCCTGTTGTCTCGATCACAATACGGTCGAATTCGAGCTTTGTAGCGCCATCCATTTCGAGCCGACGCTTGAGGAGGTCGGTCAACGTCTCAACCAGATCGTTTCGCACCGTGCAACAGATACAACCATTGTCGAGAGTCACCAAATGTTCTTCACCACTCGCGACCAGCGCCCCGTCAATATCGGCCGCACCAAACTCATTTACAATCACCGCAATTTTCTCGTTCGTTTCACTCCGGAGAATGTGATTGAGAAGCGTCGTCTTGCCTGCACCAAGAAAGCCGGTCAGTATAGTGACCGGGATCTTCTTCCAAAGACGGTTTTCAGCAGCATTTTCAGCCATAGCGTTCGTATCCGGCATGATAGAGAGCGAACTCCGTCACGTCAATGATTTTTCTGGAAAATTCATCCTCTACCGGGTATACTGAGAGGGTACACTATGACTGGAAAAAGCCTTGCCGTTAGTCTTTTTGTGCTCTTTGCGCTCTCGGCAGCGTACCTGTTTTCGGTGAACGAGCGCGGACTCGATCCGAATCAAGGCAAGAATTGGTGGAGCGTCTCATTTGCCGAACCGACAAAAGATACGAGCTTCGCTTTCGTCATCTCCAATCATACTGCCACGAACCAATTCCGCTACACTGTTTCGGCTCGTGAGCAGATCTTGGTCGAAGGAGAGGTTACCGTTGAATCCGGTGACCACGTGACGCATGTCCCTTCTGTAAACTTCATCCCCACATCCGGACGTATCATGATCACTGTCACACATGAGGATCGTGCTGAAACTATCTACCGTTCCCTATGAAAAAAGTCCTCCTCGCCACGAGGCCAATCGTACCACCTTGGGATGAAGCCTCCAAGAACTTTGCTTATTTCCTCGGTAGAACCGTCACAGAGCATGAGCTTACCCTCCTCGGAACGCGCGATACCTCGCTCCCTGAGCTCCCAGCCACTGTGACACTCGCCCCAGTCTACCTATCAGCGCATTTTGGATTCCGTGAGAAAACCGATCTTTTCCGATATCTGCGAGACAAGCGAGGCGCTTTTGATATCACGCACTATCTCTTCACTCCGACCCGACCGAATGTTGGTGTCATCCGTACGCTCACTCGCCCGACCGCGGGTAAGACGATACAGACCGTCGCGACGCTTCGGACTGATCTCTATTCCCCTGCGACACTCAAGGGACTTCTCTTTGCTGATCACATCACCGTCTATACCGATGCCACCAAGAAGAAGCTGAATGATCTCGGTCTCACCAATGTCGAGCGCATCTATCCTGGTATCGATCTTGATCACTATCAGCCACGAGCAAAAAGCCAAACCGTCCTTGATACCTACGAGCTCTCGACTGATGACTTTCTCGTCGTCTACCCCGGCGAATACACCCGCCTCGGCGCGACCGACTGGCTCGTTGAGACGCTCATCCGGCATTTCACCGGCGCGGTGGCCGAACCGTTCGTCTTCCATTTCGCCTGCCGGATCAAGAACGAGGCCGATCGTTTGAAGCGTGAGGAGATCCGCAGACGCTTTCGTGAGGCTGATTGTCTCGATCGGATCCGCTTCGACGAGAGCGATGCGACGAGCGACATGGCTGCGCTCTACAATACGGCCGATGTTATCGCGTTCCCGGTCGGCGACCTCAAGGGAAAGTTCGATGTCCCACTCATCATCATCGAGGCCTATGCCTGTGGTAAGCCAGTCATTCTCTCTGATTTGGACGCTTTTCGAGAGTTTTCAAATGACCAGATTTCTGCTACCATTCCTCGGCTCGATGGCACTGCGCTCATCGAGAAAATCCTTTATCTAAAGCATAATACCGAACAGCGAGCAGAGATCGGTCGCGCTGCCCGAGCCTATGCCGAAACGCATTTCGACCTCCGTGAGACAGCCAAACGCTACGCCAATCTCTACGCCTCTCTCTAATACTTTTCAGGGGCTGCACATATGCTCATCAAACTCTCACAAAATACCATACGCTTTTCTCAATCCTTGCTGGGTACCAATGAAGCCTGGCTTTGGGTAGGATCTGCTTATAGTCCATTTGATAACGACAACACTCGTGTCCAGGAAACTCGAGCCCTGATGGAACGATATTACCCCCATGTTCCCTATGGAATGTGGAGTGGGAATAAATTCAAAGATACAATGATGCCCCTCCCTGCAAATGAAGAAGACTATTACACTCTCGATACTTCATGGTGGCCAGTCGGGGTCTATCGTATCAATCTACACACGGCTCAAGGCGTGGAGTCACCGTTTGGTTCCCGACTCCATCCAGAAAACCGCGATCAGAATTGCTCCTGGGCCACTCTCGAAAATTTCCAATCTGATCTCGCTGACTTTTTGCATAAGGAGGAGAATGGTGCTGGTTATTCATTGCGCGTTCTTATTCGTCCCGATCGTTCGATAGAAGCCTTTGGTGATCCCAAATAAAATCCTATGTACAAAGACGCAATCAAGAAGATCAGCACTCTGAAACAGGAAATGAAGACGGACCAGATGAAAGTACCGGTTGTGTTCCATGTCGGTGATGAACTGATGCCAAGCGATGCCACGCTCGAACAGCTCGAAAGTGTCGCGAGTAATGACACCGTGTTCCACCACATCGCCGCAATGGCGGATGTCCACTCAAAGCCGGGCCGCAAGAACGCAACAGGTACGACTGTCACCTCCGAGCATCACATCCTCCCACAAGTAAATGATTCTGACCCCGCTTGCGGCATGCGCCTCGTAAAGACGAACTTAACCGACGAGAACATCACCCCCGAAGAACTCGATGTTCTCTTCCAGGAACTCGTGAACACTATTCCGACCAAGAAGTTTGTCGGTACTCGCGTTTCTTTCAACACCGTTGTCGACATTTGCCGCGGCGGCATCCGACCCCTTATTGATGCGCTCGGTATCCAGACGAAAAACGAAGAGACTCACTGCATCGAGAGTGGAAACTTTTTCGGACAAGAAGTTTCGCGGAACGCGATTTTCGATGTCATCCCGAAACTCTTCCTCTGGTTCGCGACCTTCCGTCTCGGGATTCTCGGCGCCGCGGGCAATCACTTCCTCGATCTCATGAAAATCACCGGTATCGAAGACGAAGAAACAGCCAAAAAGTTCGGTCTCAAGAATGGCCAGTACGTCTTCATGGTCCACTGCGGTTCGGGTATCTTGGGACAATACACGATGTACATGTACACCGCGAAAAAACGCGAGCACCTCTCACAGGCCATCATGGTTGAGCTCGGCAAGTTACTCTTCCGCTCACCTCTGAAACCCGTCTATAATCGGATCGCGAAGAAGATCAAAGAGTATCAGTTCGGCGCCAAAGAGGAACTCTTTACCTATGACGGCCACGGTCCAGAGGGTGAAATGTACATGGCCGCGCGCAATGCCTGTTCCAATTTCGCCCATGCCAACCGTGCGGTCATCACCCACAACGTGAGCGAAACGGTGAAGCGAGTGCTCGGCCGCGATCCCGAACTTGAGCTCCTCTATGATATGCCCCATATCCTCGTCTCGAAAGAAGAACACTACGGGAAGAAAATCTGGGTCCATCGAAACGGTACGAGCCGCGCCTACGGACCGACACGTATGGCACATCACCCACTCTTCAAAGAAACTGGTGAACCCGCCTTTATCCCAAGCTCCATGTCGACCGAGGCCTTCCTCTGCGTCGGCATGAATGGCAACGAATCGAGCTTTTACTCCTGCAATCACGGCGCTGGCAAAGCCAAGGCAAAGTCTGACACGATCGTCCCTGAAGACAAATCAGCGCTCCATGAAAAACTTGCCACTCGCGGCGTCCGCCTCTACAACGGGAAATCGAGCAAGGTCATCGAGCAGGACAGCTCCCACTACAAACGAATTGATGATATCATCGCGACCGTGAAAGACAATCAGATCGTGAAACCTGTGGCGCGCCTCATGCCGGTCTCGATCATCATGTACTAGCTCACGAGATATGTAGCATAAAACATAGAACAAGAAGATGGCCTCGTCTGCTCCTGCTCTATGATTTATGTTTTATGCTCTATAATTCACGTTTTATGAAAATCATCACCTTTAGCGGCGTCGATGGTTCGGGAAAATCGAGCCAACTCGCACTCCTCCAAAGAAAGCTTGAGAGTACGAGCACCAAAACAGCTTATTTTCACGCTGTTCAATTTAGTCTCCCCCAAGCGACAAAGCGACTCTTTCAACGCGAAACCCAGCATCCCGGGGCAACGAAAGCCGTCACCGAAAGCTCTCACTTCGGCGTGTTGTTACGCAAGATCGTCCTGCTCATTGATCTGTTCCGCTTTCACTGCTATTTGAAACGACTCACGCACTCCGGTGTGGACTACCTCATCTCAGACCGCTATTTCTATGACTCCCTCGTCAATATCGCCTACCTCGACGGAACGCCTCTCGGCACACCCTATGCCCGCTTTGCAGCGCGTTTCATCCCAAGGCCAGACAGGGCTTTCTTTCTCTCGATCGTTCCCGAGCGCGTCATGACACGCCAACGGCCGCCCGAGCAAGGAATTGCCTACCTCAAGGATAAGCAAATGCTCTTCGCCGAAGCAGCCCAGCTCTGGAACTTCATTACCATTGACGCTGATAATGAGATTGAAAAGGTCCATCAGACAATCCTAAGTCAGTTATGAGTACATTCTCCCGCTCTATTTTTTGGCTGTCCCTCTCTGAAATTATTTTCAATGTGGCTGGATATGTGATCCACTCCGCGATGGGACGCATCCTGGGACCATCTGACTACGGTCGCTTTGGGCTAGTTGTCACTCTCACGACAATGGTCATCGTCCTCATCGGCAATGGTATCCCAACAGCCATGTCGAAATATCTCAGTGAAGCCTTTGAGGCGATGCCAGAAAAGATCTATGGGATCAAACGAGCCGCGGCACGCCTCCAAATCGTTCTAATGGGTTCGGTCACGATCATATTTTTCTTCATGGCACCCATTCTCGCCTCGTTACTGAACGACCCGAATCTGACCCCGCTCTTCCGGCTTTCCTCGCTCATCATTCCAGCGTTTGCTGCCGCTTCCTTCAATGCTTTCTTTTTCACCGGCCTGCATTTCTTTAAAATCCAAGCCCTGTTGAAGATAAGCCGTGCCCTTGCTCGCATTCTCTTCATCACCCTCTTTGGTTACTATTTCGGTGTTCAGGGAGCCATTAGCGGTTATATCGCTGCGCCGTTCGTCGTCTTCATTATCGGACTTATCATCGAGCGGCTCACTGTGAAGCGTCAGTTCCCCGAGGCTCATGCAACCAGGGCAACTTCTGTTTTTCCTACTCGGACAATCTTTGCATTCGCCTGGCCGGTCACGCTCTTCCTCCTTTTTTATGAATTCATCCTCACTCTTGATCTCTATTTCGTCAAAGCAATGCTCGGCAGCGATTACCTGACTGGCATATACAATGCGGCCATCACGGTAGGCCGGATTCCCTACTACCTCTTTTACGCACTTGCCCTTATCATGATTCCCACTATTTCGAAGATGAACGCCGAACGAGGCCCTCAAGAAACTACCCACTTCCTCACTAAAGCACTGAGACTACTCGTTCTCCTCCTCTTCCCGATGATTGCTCTCCTTGTTGCTTTTGCTCCTGAGCTTCTGACTTTCTTCTACGGCAACCGCTTCCTGGAAGCCACCCAGACAATGCAAATCTACTCCATTGGGGTCGGTTTCCTCACTATATTTTATATCCTTGCGTTTGCGCTGAACGGCGCAGGACAAAGCCGAGTCCCGATGAAGCTGACTCTGGTGGGAGTTTTTGGGATTATTCTCCTCAATCTGTATTTCATTCCGCGCTATCAAATTGTCGGTGCTGCACTGGCGACCACTCTCGTCGCCGCGATCTTGATGATACTTGTCCTCATGTATACTGAGCGTCATTTCCGCATTAAAATTCCTTTCCGCCTGGCTTTTTTTTCCCTAGTAGGGTCATGGGGCATTGTGCTTCTGGCTCCATCCGTTCCGCGTGAAGGAGGATACTTCCTTATTTCAGGAGCGATACTCGCCCTGGGCCACTTTGTTTTCCTTGGACTGAGTCGATCACTTTCACAGGACGATCGCGCGGAATTTCAGCGCATCTGGGGCTTATTCAAGCGGCGCTAGACTTGCCAAACTTCCCTGTTGGGAGTATATTCACCACATGCAATCTGGCGACCCGCGGACGTTGTCCTTCCAGGGTTATAGAGTTCTTTTTCTTCAGGAGAGGTACACATGTCACGAAATCTGGTCCCGTTCATGTTAGCACAGCCATTGCTGGATATGGCAGGAGAAGTTGCAGTATTCTGGGACAATCAAGCACAACGACACCGGTGTGAACGTTGCGAAGCGGAGAATAGGCTTCAAATGGCGCTTGCCGGTTGTGGTGAAGACCACCCTAACCTCTATGCGCTTCGTCGGCTCCTGAGCTTTGCTCCTGCGACTCGGGTATATCTGCATTATCACCGGACGCAAACGGATCTCGCCACTCATCTCCGTATTCTCGAAGACTTTGAGGTGATGTGTTTGCGTCAATTTGTGCTCAATTTTCTCCACATCGAGCACAGATTGCTTCACCGCATGGGTATCCCCTATCACCAGTGGATCCGCGGAGGATATCGCGATCAACTGTCAAGGCTACTGCAGAATACTACCGAGTTGTACAATTCGGTTCAGCTGCTCCATACGGCAGGAATAAGACGGTCAGAGGAACTCGCGTTGCTCTGCCAAGAGATCCAAAACCAACTCCCGGTTTCAGCCACAACCGGCTGAAACCAAACTCAGCCATCAACGACCGGACTTTCCTCCGCAGAGGACGCAGTCCGGTTTTTTTTACCAGCGATATACCGTTATATCCCCACGGACATTCGCATTGCTGACACGCTGCCAGTATTTGGCTGCATAGCGCTCAACTTCAGACGAGATATAGTCCTCATCATTGCCGGAATAGATAAACCAGCCAGACGGATGCGCGGCTTCAATTTGCTGAATATCAGCCAGCGAGAGCTTCGCGTCGGAAAGTTCACCACCAAAATCAAACACTCTTACCTTGGCGCCGCTCCAGTAATAGTTACGGAAGTTTCGGGTAACAAGCACATCACCCTCGGCTCTTTCTTGTTTGAAGTACGCGAAGACTTTCCGGTAGTTTGGATTACCGCCAGTCGAAGTTTCGTGATAAGTGTTGTTCTCCTCGAAGAAATACCCCAGGTTCGGAATCAGAATGAAAAGACCGAGACCGAGAAAGAACATCTGTCGCCAGTTCCAGTGGTCACCCATAGCCCGCCGTAAAAACTCCCCTATACCGACCACTCCGGCTGCAGCCAGTATCATCCCAAATGACTGAATGAAAAATATATACTGCGGTCCAACATTGCGTCGCCAGAGAAAGATCGCCATAAGGAGTGGGACGAGATAGGCCAAGGTGAGATACCAGACTGCCGAACGCCGTTCTGTCTTTCGAGCAAGATAGGCCACGCCAGATGCAATCAGCAATGCACCTATAACAGGCGTCGCGAAATCGATGAGCGCATGTGTCAAATAACCAAAGTGATCATCGAAAAAGACCAATCCCTGAGTAAATGTTTGGACGCCTTTGGGGAAAAGAACCGTCATACCCAACAGAGCACTCAGGCCGAACAGGACTGAATAGCCGTACCGATTTTTCCAACTCCCAGTCTTTCGGTAGGAGGACGCTGCCTGGACGATAAGATAGGCCCCGAAAGAAAGCGGGAGATGAGCCGTCATCTGATGAACCGAAAAGGTAACTGGGAGTAACACAAGACCAAGCACAAGATATGGAAGATGAAGGCCATACCGAGTCGCAACGTCCCGCAGAGCCTGAAATTTCCCCTCGTAGACACGTTCATAAGCGGCGTACAGTGCTGTTGCTGCTGCAAGATAGAGCGGAAAAAACATTGCATACATACGGAGTCGCCGACTAAAGACAATCGCCGAGACTGAGAACGCACAGAAGAATGCCGCAATGAGACTGATATCCCGTCGCCGAGTAAAGATCCAAGCCGACCAAAACACGACCAGAACAGCAAAAACCCCCCAAAGGGCACTGACCGAGCGAGCGACCCCTTCGGTGGGCGGCAGAACGGAAAAAACCGCCGCTACCTGCCACTTGTAGAGCGCTGCCCGCTCATCTCGCGCGACATTTTCATTCACTGTGCTCGGCGCGCCAAAATTGAAATCCCAAGCTCGCCACTCACCGGTCTGATAATACCCATAGGTCGAATTGATATCGAGAAATTCATCCGCAATAAAGGAATTGCCCCCGAGATGATAGAAACGAAGAATGGCACCAAGAGCAAGAATGATGAGTAACATCTGAATCGTCCGCTTCCAACCAAACATAGGTACAGAAATTATTCCGATTGATTATTTGCTTCGTCCTCGATCCTGTCGAGATCCTGCGCTTCTCCATTCACTTGGCTCGCTGATCGACTAAAATACTCATTCCAGGTATACCGTCGTGGAGCGAGGGAATCATCCAATCTCGCAACGTTGAAATCCTGACGTTCTCCGATGGCTATCCCTGGTTTCGGGATGAGTTCGATCACGACCAGCGTCCCAAACCGAGTGGTGGCACCGATATCATAGATCGTCCGATATTTCTGGAGCGCATCATTCAGATCCGATTGGGCGCGAAGAACAAGAAAATACACGCCTTGTCGATATATCCCGTCATAGCCGAGAACGGCATTTTCCACACCGCGTTTCTCAAGGAGATATTTGAGCGCACGCCGATGCTGTGGCTCGCTAAACATATACACCGGATAACCCCGCTCCGCTGATTTCTCCGCAAGAAAATCAACAATGTGGTTCTGCTGCTCCAGGGTTACCCGGATGCGTTCCTTCAAGATCCGGTCTGGCGGACTATCCACCGGTTCACGTGCCGCGCGCGACAGCTCGTCAAAACGTAATTGAAGCGAGGAAATATTCAATATCACGAGAGCAAGAACGAAACCGATAGTAACAGTCTGTCCGAGTCTCTGCCACGGTAGAGCATGAGTCACCACAAGCCCGAGACAGCCCACAAGAACGAAATAGAATGGTCCAGAGAGCAAGAAGAAGCGAGGTGCTATCCCGTATGCAAGCGGCGTAAAGAGAGCAAAAGTGATCACAAACCAAAGGCCGACAACAAGCAGTACATCTTGTTTGCGACGCTCGGATGTTCGAAAGACAAGCATGAGGTAGGCTGCTATCGAGAGCCCAAGTAAAACCGCCATACCAAGTCCGTATGGCTTACCAGTATCACATTTCCCCTGACAAACGATGACGAGCCCCTCCGCTGTTTTGACTGAAGGCAATGCCCCACCTTCAAAACCTGTGAGAATAACGAGTCCACCCAAGACGTGTTCAGCCCCGTTACGGACAATTTTTTCCAAGAGTACATGGTCTTCCTTGGTGGATTTCTCGGTAATGGCACCAAAGAATTCCCGCGTATTGGCTCCACCGGTTGCAAACTCATTCAGGAGCATAGGGAAATAGAGCACCACGACAATCGCAAACGCTACGCCCCAGGTACGCAAGCGAAATTTCGGACGACGAATGACGAGAAAAAGAACAAGGAAAGTCGGAACGGCAAGGAAAGCAAGGAAATGTAACTCTGTCGCTACGCCAAAGGTCAAGGTTGAGACCAGGAACCACCGCCCAGGATTGCGCTCGCCGCCACCGACTGACCGCAGCAACGCATACATACCGAGCAGAATGAAAAATGGCAGCATGTTCGGATTCCAGGCAAAACGGCCATACATAATAAAATATTCAGAAACCGAAAAAGCGAGTGTGATTGATAAGGCCAACCAGTCCGGGAAAAGGCGACGGGCCAAAAGGAAAAAAATCCCAATAGAAGCAACGGAGGTAAGCAAAACAATAAGGGCCATCCCGGCCGGAGTACCACCAAAAACAAGAGCGCTCACGTACTGAAGATAATAATAGGCCGGACCAAGCCGGAGAAATGTCCCCCCTGCCTTGGGACCGAGCAGGGGTAATTCACCAATCCCCCCCTCAAGGGCATGATCGATAACCCGGGCATCCCGTGCTTGATCGAGCTCGAAATGAAGCCAGTCAGAAAAATGATACGCTCGGAAAAACAAACCGAGCGCCAGAGTGAGTATCAATCCGATCCAGACTAGTTGGTGACGTCGTTGGGATGGCATCTTTTCATCTCACCCTTTTCCCTCTATGATGAGAAAAGGCTCTATATTAAGCCCTTTTATTGTATACGTTTCTCGCCCCTACAGCAAAACTCTATGGCCGAACGATTCATACCCGCCCTTGTATCAGTGCTGCTCGCCATCAACACGTTTCTCTTTGTTTCGCAACAGTTCAAATGGTTTCCGCAAGCGAAAATTGCCCGTGATAACGATCCCTTCTATCTTGCATTTCTCATCCTGGGAATTCTTGCTGTCGGCACGGTACTCTACTTCATGCGTACCATTCGCATCCGCGTCATCCTGGAAAAACTCCTGGTCATTTTCCTCCCGTCTGAACTTCTCCTCATCTTTGGCCTCTCTCAGTCAAACAATTTCCACTATATTTTTCTCATGGCTATTGGCGGTTATGTCCTGGTCGCCGGCATGGTAGCGATCCATACCTACGTGACACGCGAGACCGGTGAACGACCACTCTTCACCCATACCCTTCGCGCCATCCTCCCCTGGATCCGAGAACAAGGTGTCGGATTTTTCCTAGCTGTCGCCCTCCTGACCATCACGTTCTTTACCTTCGGATACCAAGGATTAACAAAATTCGCTGCTGTGGACGAACCATTGTGGACTGATGGGCGAATTTCCAAGTACTGGAACAATATAGAAGAGCGCGATTGGAAAGGCACGCGTATCAGCGATAAACCCGGTATCACTGTAGCGCTTGCGGCCGGTCCCGGCATGTGGTTTTTCGATACGAAAGAATTTCGCGGAATCCGCTCGATAGAGACGCTCTCGAGTCGAGGAAAACACACGGATTTCGAGGGGTTTTATCGTGCTTTCCGTCTCCCCCTCCTTGTGACAATCACGCTCTTTCTTCCGTTCTTTTACATCCTGACTGAGCGACTCATCGGGAAACGCGCAGCCCTCGTTTCCTATGCAGCAATCGCGCTCTCGCCAGTCCTCATCGGCATGTCCAAGATCATTAACCCTGATTCCCTCCTCTGGCTCTTCGTCCCGGAAGCACTCCTCGCCTATCTCGTCTTCCTGAAACGCCGGCATTACCGTTACCTCATCCTCGCTGGAATCCTGATCGGCCTAGCGCTCCTCACAAAATATGTAGCGAACTTTGTCATTGTCTTCATCGTCGGACTCATATTCCTCGAGTGGCTCTACCAGGGAGAAACACGCCAATTCACGCTCGCAAAATATCTGAAAAAGTCTCTCTCAGAACTCTCCATCCTCATCTTTGCTGCCCTTGCAACATTTTATGTTCTCTTCCCGGCCGTCTGGGTAAAACCAGAAAAACTCATCACCTCTACTCTCTATAGCCAAGCCTTCGAAAAATTCGCTCCGCTCTTCATTGCGCTCCTCATCTTCATCAGTATTGATCTGGCCTGGAACCAGACTCGCGCCCTCACCTATCTCCTCAAACTGCTTGAGCGCGGTCGCACCTGGATCGGCTGGGTGATCGGTGGTTTCTTCATCACCGCATCGCTCTTTGTCCTCGTGAACAGCTGGTTTGGCATGGCCTGGTACGATTTCATGAATCTCCTTTCATCCCCCAAAACGGTTTCTGGACGGACCGATGTGTTTGGCATTTTCCTGACAAACTTCTACCCACTCCTCTACGGTCTGACCCCGCCTATCCTGCTTGGCCTTTTCGTCGGAGCAGGACTCATCTTCCAAAAAGAATTCTTTCGGAAGGATACAGCTCGACTCTCTCTCTACCTCATGCTGTTCATTCTGCTCTACTACGTCGGTGCAACCGGCAATGGTGTCGCGATGATTGTTCGCTATCAAATTATCCTCTTCCCCGTAGCCGCGCTCCTCGCAAGTCTTGGCCTCCTGGCACTCTACGATCGTTTCATAGCAGCCAGGGAAAACCGCTACACCTTCCCTGCTTTCATCAGCATACTTGCCAGTCTGGGTATCGCCACTCTCTCGATCACACCGTTTCCGCTCTCCTACGCCTCCAGTCTCCTGCCTGACCGTTACCATACCGATGTAAAAGATATGGGTCCGGGGAGTTATGAAGCCGCCAGCTGGCTGAATGAACAGCCCAATGCTTCTGAACTTGTCATCTGGACTGACAAAGACGGCGTCTGCAAATTTTTCATTGGGAAGTGCCGACGCGGTTTCGGTAACTACGATGAGCGACGTCAGGAGGGGCTAGACTACATCGTCGTATCATCTGGCCGTGAAAGCCGGACAAGCAAAATAGTCATCGGGCAAACCAATAGTGGCGTCCCCACCATCCGCTATGATCAGTATTACCGAAAAGAAACTCCCGCTCATAAAATCCTCATTAATGGACGTGAGAGTCAGTTCGTGAAGATCTACCCGTACGTCGGTAATTAATCCAGACGCTTCCGTTCGGAAAGATACCCAGGGAGCGCGGTAAAAGAAATGAGCATTTGGAGCAAACGTGAGGCCAGTGCTGCTGTTACCGCCAATTCTGCTGAAACACCAACGAGACCAAAGAAAAAAACGTAGGACCATTCCTTCACCCCAATGTTATTGACGGAAATTGGGATGTTGGCGACCAATGTCGCCGCAAAGATCACGCCAGCAAAAACAAATGGTGAGAGCGTGGCCCCAAGACTGGAAAACAGATAGAAATTACTCATTCCGATTCCAACGAGTGTAAACAATGACGCCCAAAGCACCGTCACCGTGTATACTCTCGCGTGAGCCAATGATTCAAAGTCCTGAAGGAGAAACATTGGGCGTTTCCAAGGCAGGAGCGCAGCAAGGAACAAGGCAAACTGGTAAAAACGCTCAGCCCACAAGAGTGCCAAGAGCATTGCAAACGTGACAGAAATGGTAATCGCCGCAAAGATGAGAAATGGTGGATGTTTGAAAAACACTCCCCAGGGTAGTATGAAAAAGCCAATGCCAGCAAAAAGAAAGAGCACGAGCAACCCCGTAATCCGATCGAAAAAGACTACAGCAAAAGCGCGCGAACGTTCGCCGATACGACTCATCCAAAGCACTCGATAGGTATCACCGCCGATCGTCGAAGGCAGGAAGTTATTGATAAAGGCACCAGTGAGATAGGCTATAACCCCGTCCTTCACCGAGAAAGTAAACCCTTGAATCCGAGCCAGATACTGCCATTTGGCAGACGAGATGATATTGCCAGCGAGCTGGAGACTGATGTACACAAGAACCAGTGGGAGCGATGCATGCGTGACGATAGCACCAACCATCTGCCACTCTACTCGCTGGATAAGCCAGTAGACAAGCACCGTACTCACAATAATTTTCAGCGCGACTTTCCAGTTTTTCATATCCTTGCAATTTTAGCGCTCTGGAAATCACGAGCTTCAGGGTAAATTTCTCCCACTCTCTTCAAGAACACTTTGAAAGGTCCGAGCAACCTGATTCCAACTTCGTGCCTCTGCCCGGTGACGACTTTCAGTGCCAAACGCAACACGCACTTCTGGCTGATCAGCTAAAGTAACAATTTTTTCGGCAAATGTAGCTGGTTGATCAGGCTCAATGAAATACCCATTCACTCCGTCAGTCACTAATTCCCGCATTCCACCCGTGCCCGAAACCAGAAGCGGCAGACCCGAAGCGAGCGCCTCAAGCGCACTATTGCTCATTCCCTCGTTCTTCGACGGGAGTACAAAGACATCTGCCCGCCGATAATACCCTGCGAGTACCTCGTGTTCAACCCGGCCGATAAATTTCACGTTTTCAGTAATGCCAAGCGCTCGAACGCGCTCTTCAAGAATCAGCTTCTGTTCCCCTTCACCGATAAGGTGAAGCTCGATTGGTTTCGTTGCTTTGCCAAGAGCGAGGGCAAACGCTTCAATCAGATGATGAATACCCTTCCGCGGAGTCAGTCGTGACGTTGAGAGAAAGATCGTTCGCTTGGTTGATCGTTTTTCCAAATCAGGATGAAATGTCACCGTATCGACACCATTTTCAATGGTTTGCATCGGTTGGCGAGGATCGGTCTTTTTTGCGAGATCGGTCAGTCCCGCACTATTCGGAATAACCGCCGCTGCGTGATGCCAGAGGAAACGGACAAGTGGCTTTGCAAATACATAAAATGTATTGTATTTCTCACTGAAGCCCGGTACGTCCGCACCGCGAAGCGACACGACATAGGGAATGCCATAGATAAGCTTCACGAGATAGGCCAAAAATCCACACGGCACCG